>JAFOCU010000302.1 GCA_017381055.1 Lachnospiraceae bacterium | reverse complement strand
ATCCTGAATTCTTGTTATAAGATGAAAGCTTTCTGAATGAGTATCTATTGGCAGCTCCACATTATTAAAATACAATCCTCTCGTTCTATGGTTATCATCCTTAACCATACCACAGACAGGTATATTTAAGCCCAGCTCTGATAGAACATCTAGAGCAATATTTACCTGACCTCTACCACCATCCATCATAATAAGATCTGGCAATCTATTAAAGCTTAAATACTGCTCATCATTTTGATTGATTCCATGCTCAAATCTTCTAGTCAAAACCTCTCTCATACTTGCGTAATCATCAGGTCCCACTACTGTTTTTATTTTGAACTTTCTGTAGTCATTACGTTTTGGTCTTCCATTTTCATAGACAATCATAGAACCCACCGACTGCAATCCTGATGTATTAGAGATATCAAATGCCTCTATTCTATATGCATTATCACTGTCAATATTAAGCATCTCAAATATTTCCTTAACAGCTCCGATAGTTCGTTCTTCCTCGCGCTTAATCTTTTCCTTATCCTGACTAAGCACAAGACGCGCATTCTTTGTAGCCAGTTCTACAAGCTTTTCTTTCTCGCCCTTCTTAGGATTTAAAATTCTAACCTTGGTACCTCGCTTATTTGTAAGCCACTGCTCGAGAATTTCTCCATCCTCCACTTCCTCAGAAGTAAACAACTCCTTTGGAACAAATGGAGTTCCTGAATAATACTGCTTAATAAACGAAGTCAATATCTGACTTCCTGTTTCCATAGGCGCTGTAGTCATATGAAAATGTTCTCTTCCTACTAGCTTTCCCTCTCGTACAAAGAACACCTGAACTACTGCATCAAAACCTTCTTCAGCATATGCGATAATATCTCTATCCATAAATTCATCAGACGAAATCTTTTGTTTTTTTGCTATCGCATTTACACTATTTATCAAATCTCTATACTCTGCTGCTTTCTCATATTCCATATTTTCTGAATGGGACAGCATCTTTTCCTTAAGCATTTTTTCCACTTCATCATACTTACCATCAAGAAAAGCTTTTGCCTTATCAACCTGCTTACTATACTCCTCCTTTGAAATATAATTCATACAAGGAGCATCACACTGATGAATATGATGATTAAGACATGGTCTGCCATTTCCAATTTCCTTCGGCAGTGCTCGATTACATGTACGCACATGATATATCTTTGTAAGTAATTCTATGGTATCCTTCACTGCCGCTGCGCTTGTATATGGACCATAATATTTGTTCTTATCTTTTTTTAACTGTCTTGTAAAAAGAATACGTGGATATTCCTCATTAGTAACCTTAATGTACGGATATGTCTTATCATCCTTGAGCATAGTATTATATCTTGGTCTATGCTTCTTTATAAGATTGCACTCTAAAATAAGTGCCTCTAACTCAGAATCAGTTACTATATATTCAAAGTAGCTGATATTAGCAACCATCTGCTGAATCTTCGCTGTCTTGACGGTGCTTTCTCTAAAGTACTGACGCACTCTATTCTTAAGGCTTATGGCCTTTCCTACATATATTATTTCATCTTTAGCGTTGTGCATAAGATAAACGCCCGGCGAGCCGGGCAGTTTACTTAATTCTTCTCTGAGATTGAACATTCTTGCTCCTTCACTTCATTGTAGATTTCCATAAACTGAGCACCTGTAATAGTTTCCTTCTCGTAAAGGTAATCTGCAATCTTTGCAAGCACATCTTTATTTTCTGTAAGAAGCTTAATAGCTCTCTCGTAGCAAGCCTTAAGAAGAGCATTTACTTCATTATCAATCTTTGTAGCTGTCTGATCTGAACAATTTAATGATGTTCTTCCCGTAAGGTAAGTGTCCTCATTCTTTTCCAAGCTCATAAGTCCAAAGCTATCGCACATACCATACTGTGTAACCATAGCTCTAGCAAGAGCTGTTGCTTTTTCCATATCATTAGCAGCACCTGTTGTAACTGTATCAAAACAAATTGCCTCTGCAGCACGTCCACCAAGAAGTGTTGTTATTCTTGTGATAAGCTCATCCTTAGTCATAAGATACTTCTCTTCCTCTGGAACCTGCATTACATAGCCAAGAGAACCCATAGTTCTAGGAACGATAGTAATCTTCTGAACTGGCTCTGCATTCTTCTCTAACGCTGTAATAAGAGCGTGACCTACCTCATGGTAAGCAACTGTCTTCTTCTCAACAGCACTTAAAATTCTATCTTTCTTTTCCTTACCAGCGATAACCACCTCAACAGCCTCAAGTAAATCAGCCTGCGAAATGGCTTTTCTACCCTGCTTAACCGCATTGATAGCCGCCTCATTTATCATATTGGCAAGGTCTGCACCTACAGCACCGCTTGTTGCAAGACCCATTGCATCTAAATCAACTGTTTCATCCATACGCACATTCTTTGCGTGCACCTTAAGGATATCAACTCTACCCTTAAGATCTGGCTTATCAACAATAACTCTTCTATCAAATCTACCTGGACGAAGAAGGGCCTTATCAAGTACGTCAGGTCTATTTGTAGCACCTAACATAAAGATACCCTTAGACGAATCGAAACCATCCATCTCAGCAAGGAGCTGATTAAGTGTCTGCTCACGCTCATCATTTCCTCCGCCGTACTTAGAATCACGGCTTCTACCGATAGCATCTATCTCATCAATAGCTGACCCCCGAGGAAATCAAAGAAAAGTCCGTCAAAGAGCTGGACGATATGCTGGATGAGGCGTTTTCCTTCGACAATTTCGCCTGGCAGCGGGATAACAAAGTCATCATCGACGAGCCCTTCCGGGCGGACGGCCTGGAGCGGATCCTCTACAAGTGCCCCGCCTGCGGCGCGGAAGGCAAAATGGAGGGCAAGGGTACCGGCATCACCTGCCACCATTGCGGCAAGCATTGGGAAATGGACGAATACGGCCAGCTGGCAGCCGAGGACGGCAATACGGAGTACCCCCATATCCCCGATTGGTACGCCTGGGAGCGGGCAGAAGTCCGCAGGGAGCT
>JAFOCU010000301.1 GCA_017381055.1 Lachnospiraceae bacterium | reverse complement strand
GCGACTGCTTCAAGAAGCAGATGGACCCAATGTTTTTGCATCACTCCCTAATACTGCAACCAAAATAGTTGTTGTTCTTTTTGGGCGAGCACTATCACCCACTGTTCCTACTGTAACTGTTGCACCTGGAGCTACATTAGTTGGATATACGAGGTGGCCATTTAATACGATACAGTTATTTTTTAATTTACAGGAAATACTGGCCGGGTTGGTTTCTGCGCTTGTCCACACGCTTACAGATTTTTCGGTTAAATTGCTATTTATATATTTTGCTGAGTATCGATAGGTATTGAGCAAAGCATATAATGCTTTACAACTTATGCAGATTAATCAAACACCTATAGATTAGGTGTTTTTTTAATATAAAAATATTAAAGGAGGTTCATAGAAATGGACAAGATTAAGGCGATATGCTCTAGTGTACTCGGTTTGTTAACTGGGTTATTGGGAGCGTTAGCGGTGCCAGTTATTTTACTGGTGTTAAGTAACATTATTGATTATGCCACAGGGTTGGCAGCAAGTAAGTACAGAAAGCAGCAGATAAGCTCGTATAAGAGTATACGAGGAATTACCAAGAAAATATGTATGTGGCTGCTTATATGTGTAGGTGCAATAATGGACCAACTTATTGTATATGCGTGCGGACAGGTACATTTGGTGGTACCTTTTGATTTTGCGATTGCATGCGTAGTGGCGATATGGCTTATTTGCAACGAGATTATCAGTATCCTAGAAAATATGCAGGATATTGGAGTGAAGTTACCGCCATTCCTAAATAAGTTAATGGTTAATATCAAATCTCAGATTGAGGAAAAAGTAAATGTTGAAGTGGAGGGAATGAATAATGGCAAAACAGAAGTTAATGACTAATATTGAATTAGTAGCAAAGTTAAGAAATGTAGCAGATAATTATAAAACGGTGTATGGGTTAGGCATGTACGGACACCTTATTACAGATGCAATAATTGATTCAAAAGCAAAACAGCTACCGGATTTTTACACAGCTGCAAAGGTAAAGAAACTTAGAACTCTAGTTGGCAAGAACTATTTTGGTTTTGACTGTTTAGGACTTGTAGAAGGTATCTTTTGGGGCTGGAATGGTAATGTGAAGGATTCAAAGGGAGGAGCTGTATATGGTAAAAATGATGTACCAGATACAAATGCTGCAGGAATAATTAAGATGTGCGAGGGAGTATCATCTATTTTTACGGATATAAAGGTAGGAGAATTATTATGGATGCCAGGACATGTAGGTGTCTACATAGGAAATGGCCAGGCGATAGAAGCTACTCCTCAGTGGGATGATGATGTTCAATACTCAAACGTAGCAAATCTTGGTAATAATTCAGGACATTCAAGAGCATGGCAGAAACATGGTAAACTTCCATGGATTGAATATGTAGAGGTAAAGGAATCTAAAGAGCCTACGGTGACAACTGCTATTAAAGTAGGAAGTGCGGTTAAAATAGCCTCGGGCGCAACATATTACAACAGCACAAATAAGGTACCGGATTGGGTATTAAAGAAGCAGTGGGTTGTAAAGAGTGTGTCAGGTAGTAGAGTTGTAGTTGACAAGAGTACAGATGGAGGAAGTTCTATTTGTAGTGCGATAGATGCTAAATACCTATCAGTAACAGGAGCAACAAATACAGTGCAAAAGAAAACACTTGCAGTGGGATGTGCGGTTAAAATAGCTGCAGGTGCTACATATTAAAACAGCACAAAGAAGGTACCTGATTGGGTGTTAAAAAAGCAGTGGGTTGTAAAGAGCATAATAGGCAGCAGAGTTGTTGTTGATAAGAGTGTGGATGGAAAGAGCTCTATCTGTAGTGCAATAGCAGCTCATAATCTTACAGTTGTTTAGGGTTGACATTGTAAAAATATGATGGTATAAAAGCACTAACAAACACGTAGAAAATAAATATAGGTTATAACAGAGAGGTCCACCATATTGGCTCATAATAATCTGAGCGATTTTAGGGTCTCTTGTTTTTATATCAACAGGATATTGAAGACGTTTTTCGTATGACCACATAATTAGCACCTACCTTTCTTAGAGGAAGTCCAAGGGAAATTTCCTTGATTCCAGTTCCAGTTATCAGAGTCGCCCATATTGTAGCTATATATTGTATCAAAACGGTCGGTGTATTCTTTTATTAGCTGATGACGAATCATCTGAAGCTTTTTGAAATATTCAATTGCTTCCCCACAGTTAGGGTGTGTATCTAGATAAAGTCTAGTATCATCCATAGCGAAGGACACTTTTGTGATAGCCATATCTAGCTCGCTTCTGGTTTTAAGATCGCCGCAAGGACGATTATTCATACAACGATTTTCCATACTCATTTGCACACACACCTCCCCATAAATGGTTTATCAAGGCATGGGAAGAGGGTACCTACTTGTAAAGCCTTATCTAGCTCGTATGTTTTGTTCCATATTTGAAAGGGAACGTATGCCATAGCTAGAGGGGCATCAGATAGACATATGTCTCTAGGTGGCATAGGTTGCATTGAACAATTACAATTTTGCTGATTCATATAGACTCCTATTTTATAATATTATATCTATAATTTATGCAGTAGGAATGTAATGTGCTACTGATAATGAACCAGCGTATTAAGGTAAATATACATCATACATACAAAATTGCTTGTGTTTATATATTTATCGTGGTATGATACAGAAAGGAATGAAATCCTATAAATGTAAAAATTACGGAGGTATATATTTATGTTAGTTTCAGCAGCAGAAATGTTAAAGAAGGCTAAAGCTGGTAAGTACGCTGTAGGTCAGTTCAATATTAACAACCTTGAGTGGACAAAGGCAATTTTATTAACAGCACAGGAATTAAACTCACCTGTTATCTTAGGTGTATCTGAGGGTGCTGGAAAATATATGGCAGGCTACAAGACAGTTGTAGGTATGGTTAATGGTATGTTAGAGGAGCTTAACATCACAGTTCCTGTTGCATTACACTTAGACCACGGTAGCTATGATGGATGTATGAAGTGTATCGAGGCTGGTTTCTCATCAGTTATGTTCGATGGTTCACACTATCCAATCGAAGAGAACATTGCTAAGACAACAGAACTTATCAACATCACAAGAGAAAAGGGTATGTCTCTTGAGGCAGAAGTTGGTTCTATCGGCGGCGAGGAAGATGGCGTTGTTGGTAAGGGTGAGTGTGCAGATCCTAACGAGTGTAAGTCAATCGCTGATTTAGGCGTTACAATGCTTGCAGCAGGTATCGGTAACATCCACGGTAAGTATCCAGCTAACTGGGAAGGCTTAAGCTTTGAGACATTAGATGCTATTCAGCAGCTTACAGGTGAGATGCCACTCGTTCTTCACGGTGGTACAGGTATCCCTGAGGATATGATTAAGAAGGCTATCAGCCTTGGTGTTGCTAAGATCAACGTTAACACAGAGTGTCAGCTTGCATTTGCAGCAGCTACTCGTGGATATGTTGAGGCTGGTAAGGATTTAGAAGGCAAGGGATTCGATCCTAGAAAGCTTTTAGCTCCAGGTTTTGATGCTATTAAGGCAACAGTTAAGGAGAAGATGGAGTTATTTGGTTCAGTAGGTAAGGCTTGCTAATATCAAATTATCATTGAATATTGAAACTGTTTTTTAAATAGTGTATAATACAAGGGTCTATGCGTTTTTACGCACAGGCCCTTGCATTTATTTTAGGGTCAAGGCTGTTTGGGGCCTTGGAAATTTGTTTTGTATAGCTAAGAGGTGCTTATATGAGTAACATGGATGAAATTGATAAGATGATAGAGGAAGAAATCTCAGAGGTTGAGCGTAAGGTAGATCTAGACAGTGAAATAGATAATAAGTTAGCAAACGAACTAGAAACTGAGATGGAAGCTGAGATAGAAAATGAAATAGAAAGTGAATCAGGCAATAAACCGGATAGTGAGCAGGAAATTCAGTTAGAAGGCGAAAATAATGAACAGGTTGAAGCCAATGAACAGGTTGAGGCTAAGGAAGATGACGGACTAGAAATTGAATGGATTGAGTGCGAGGGTTCTGCGAAAAAAAGAAAGCAGAAAATGCAAAAGCTTACATATACTATTGCTAGATATGCAGTTATGGCTATCGCTTTGTGTATATTTGCCTATGCAGCATACGAGCTAACTCTTATATACGTAGAGAGTAAAGAAGCTACGGTTAATGCGGAAACTACAAAGGAAATGTTTATCGTAGATGCAGATTCTCTTGAAGATGATTATGAAGCACCAACAGCTAATAATGGCGAGCCTATCGAACTTGTTAATCAAGGTGATGGAAAGTTATTTGTATTTGATTTTGAAAAGATGCTTGAATATAACTCTGATTCCAAGGGATATATAAGGCAGGATAATGGTGAGTACATAGATAATCCTATATTGCAGTCGAAGGATAATGATTATTATTTAACACATTTGGCTAATCACAAGAAGAGTTCTGTAGGAGCGATTTTTATAGATTATAGAATTACAGATGGTCTTAATGCCAAGAACTGTATTATATATGGACATAACATGGGAACAAGAGTTGATAATATTATGTTCGGTAGTTTGAATTGGTATTATAATAAGACTGGTTATTATAAAGAACATCCAACATTTGATATATGGATTGAGAATACAAGATATAGATATTACGTATACGCAATATTTAAGACTGATGCTGTAGGAAGCGATACTTTTACATATGAGTTTGAATCAGATGAAGCATTTATGGCATATGTGAATAATTGCAAGAAGCAATCCAAGTATCAGTTTAAAGAAGCTCCAGAGATTACTAAGGATAGTAACATTGTTACATTGGTTACATGTACTAGCGCGGAAGAGAAGAGAATGATAGTTCAGCTAGTTCGCGGTGAGGAATTAGATGTATACGGAAATCCTGTTGGACAGGAGAATGCTTCAGAAGAAAAAAAGGAAGAAAAGAAGTAAGAGTTTAGGCGTAGTAGGAAAGGAATAAAGAAGATGAGTGAAGTATTAAATGTAGAAGCCATATTTGGAGAGAATGTATTTTCTCTTGGAAAGATGCGCGAGCGTTTACCAAAGAAGGTGTATGGTGAGCTTACAAAGGTTATGGCAGAAGGTGGAGACCTTTCATTAGAAACTGCCGATGTAGTAGCTAAGGCTATGAAGGATTGGGCAGTAGAGAAGGGTGCGACACACTATACACATTGGTTCCAGCCACTTACTGGTATCACAGCTGAAAAGCATGATGCCTTCGTTACTAATCCAGATGAGAGTGGACATATGCTTATGGAGTTCTCGGGCAAGGAGCTTATAAAGGGTGAGTCTGATGCATCATCATTCCCATCAGGAGGTCTTCGTTCTACATTTGAGGCTAGAGGATATACAGCTTGGGATCTTACTTCTCCAGCGTTTATTAAAGAGTCTGCAATTGGTGCAGTTCTTTGTATTCCAACAGTTTTCTGTGCTTATACAGGTGAAGCGTTGGATCAGAAGACACCACTTCTTCGTTCAATGGAAGCAGTTAGTGAGCAGGCATTAAGAATCGTTAGATTATTTGGTGATACTGAGGCAACAAAGGTTACTCCATCAGTTGGAGCTGAGCAGGAGTATTTCCTTGTAGATAGAAATAAGTACCTTCAGAGAAAGGACTTAATATATGCTGGTAGAACTCTTTTTGGAGCTCCAGCACCTAA
Organism: Lachnospiraceae bacterium; assembly: GCA_017381055.1. GTDB lineage: Bacteria > Bacillota > Clostridia > Lachnospirales > Lachnospiraceae > SVEL01. The sequence continues at coordinate 6,627 of JAFOCU010000301.1, read as the reverse complement.
GGGCCAGGAGATGGATGACCATTACTATGGTACTATTAGAGAGCGCGTAGGCGCATATATGAGAGACTTAAATATTGAGCTTTGGAAGCTTGGTGTGTCAGCTAAGACACAGCATAACGAGGTTGCACCTGCTCAGCATGAGCTTGCACCGATTTTCTCAACAGCTAATATTGAGGTTGATCACAATCAGATTATTATGGAGACAATGAAGAGAGTGGCTATTCGTCATGATATGAACTGTCTTCTTCATGAGAAGCCATTTGCTGGTATAAATGGTTCAGGTAAGCATAATAACTGGTCACTTGTTACTGACAATGGCGTGAATTTATTAGAGCCAGGTGAGACACCTAACCAGAACATTCAGTTCTTACTTGTTCTTGCTTGTGTTCTTAAGGCAGTTGATAGACACGCTGATTTGCTTAAGCAGTCAGCATCTAATGTTGGTAATGATCAGAGACTTGGTGCACACGAGGCGCCACCAACTATTATGTCTGTATTCTTAGGTGAGCAGCTTGAGGATGTGGTAGAGCAGCTTATTGAGACAGGTGAAGCTAAGAGTTGTTTACATGGAAGCAAGCTTATGACAGGTGTAAGTACACTTCCAGATTTAGATATGGATGCAACAGATAGAAATAGAACATCACCATTTGCCTTTACAGGTAATAAGTTCGAGTTTAGAACAGTTGGTTCATCAGATTCTATCGCTAGCGCAAATATTACTTTAAATACAATCGTTGCTGAAGCTTTCTGCGAGGCAGCAGACGCTCTTGAGAAAGCAGACGATTTTGATATGGAATGTCATAACCTTATCAAGAAGTATATGACTGAGCACCAGAGAATTATTTTCAATGGTAATGGCTACTCTAAGGAGTGGGCTGAGGAGGCGAAGAGAAGAGGTCTTCCAAACATTCAGTCTATGGTTGAAGCGGTTGAGACACTTACAACAGAGAAGGCTATTAATCTCTTTGGTAAGTTCCATATTTTCACAGAAGCAGAGCTTTCATCTCGTGCAGAGATTTTATATGAGACATATGCTAAGACTACAAATATTGAGGCTTTAACTATGATAGATATGGCGTCTAAGCATATTATTCCTGCAGTTAATAAGTATGTTAAGTTCCTTGCAGATACTGTAATAGCTGTAAGAGATGCTGGTGCAGATGCATCTGTTCAGTTAGATACATTAAATGAAGTGACAGCATACCTTAAGGAGACTAAGGAAGCTTTAGGAGTTCTTATTAAGGCTCAGGCAGAAGCTGTGGCTATGCGTCCAGGAAAGAAGCAGGCTTTCCAGTACAGAAATAGTGTAATGGTAGCTATGGAAGCATTAAGAAAGCCAGTAGATGCTTTAGAGATGATAGTTGATAAAGAAATGTGGCCAATGCCATCTTATGGAGATTTAATTTTTGAAGTTTAATTTTACAAAAGGGGGAAATGCAAGTGACAAATATTTATAGGTGTCCGTGCTGTGGAGCACCAGTAGAATTTGATGGTGCTGCTGGAAAGATGTCATGTGACTACTGTGGTAGTGAATTTGATGTCTCACAGATTAATGAACAGTACAAAAAATATGAAGATGTTGTAGAAGATGTAGATCCAATAGCAAAGGAATATTGTGAATTCGATGGATACAGATGTAATAGCTGTGGCGGTGAGGTTGCTACAGATGCGACAACAGCAGCTACATTTTGTAGCTATTGTGGTAGTCCGACGCTTATTAGAGCAAGACTTTCTGGAGCATTGAAGCCAGAGTTGGTTATTCCGTTTAAGATTCAAAAGAAACAAGCGGTTGAGGCGTACAAAAAGTGGACTGGCTCAGGTCTTATTACACCGTCTGCTTTTAGGAAAGAAACTACTGTTGAGAAAATCACAGGTATGTATGTTCCTTTTTGGTTGTATGATTATGATGTAGAAGCGTATATTCGTGCTACTGGTACAAGAGTTAGCAAGACACGAAGTGGCAATACAGTGCATGTCAATACAGCCCATTATAACATTGGAAGAAATGTTAAAGCGGAGTATGAGGCGATTCCAGTGGATGCTTCTGAAAAAATGGATGATAAAACAATGGATTTACTTGAGCCGTTTGATTATGGTGAGATTAAACCATTTGAAATGCCATACTTATCAGGCTTTTTTGCAGAAAAGTATACATATACTGCTGACGAAATGAAGGGCAGAGTGGAAAATCGTATTAAAGATTATATTAATGGTGAAGCTAGAAATACAATCGTTGGATATAGTTCGGTAAATATTACAGGTTCAAATATAAATATGAAGAGAAAGCGTGCTGCATATACTCTTATGCCTGTATGGGTGTTGAATTATAAGTATAAAGGAAAAGTTTATTCATTTAATATGAACGGTCAGACAGGTCGTGTTGTAGGTAAACCACCGAAATCTTTTGCAAAGATAGCAGCACTTTTCGGAGGAGTAACGGCTTGTAGCGCTGGAATATTTGCGTTGTTAGGAGGGCTGTTTGGATAATGAGAAGATTAAGTTTAAAATTAAGATTATTAATATGTAGTGTGCTTATGGCAACAGTTTTCTCTGGATATACAAATGAGATAGATAAAGATTTTGGTTTTGGAGAGATTGACAATAAGCAATATGTGTATGATTACGCAGATGAGTATACAGATTCAGAAGAGAAGAAGCTTCAAAAGAAGTGCGAAAAGTTAAAGGAAGAGTTAGGTCTTGATATTATACTAGTAACAACTAACGATCTAGGCTATAATGATCCTTATGCAACGGATAGTACTATTGAATATTATGAAAGTCAGTATGCAGAGTCGTTTTATTTAAATGGAGGTTATGGAGATGGTATTTTATATCTTCTTGACCTTGATTATGATGGTATCTATGTTACAGAAAGTGGCTTGGCAGAAGTGTACATAGATGATGATGATCATGAGGATATCCTTGATGCAATATGGGAAGACTTCATAGATTATAATTATTATGATGCGGCCAATAGCTTTGTAAATGAAGTAGACGATATGGTCAGTGCAAGACTTAAGGATGACGATTTTGTTGAGCTTAAGGAAGCTTGGGAAAAGGGCGATTACGTTTTTTATGATGAATTTGCAAATGATTATTATGATGAAATCGAAGAGGCTCATAAAGATCATTTATTTACACCGTTTAAGGACCTTAAATTATGTCTTGGTATAGGTGCTGTGATAGGTGCGGTGGTAACTCTTATAGCTGCTTATACTTCGAATACAAGAAGTGCTACAAGTAGTAAAACTTATATGAAGGATGGAAGTTTTAATATTCTTCAACAATATGATAATTTTACACATACAACTACACATAGCTATAAGGTAAACACATCTTCTGGTGGAAGTGGAGGTCGTTCATCAAGCCATAGAAGTAGCTCTGGTGGAAGAAGTAGAAGCTTTAGCGGCGGCGGTAGACGTAGATAGTTAATAAAATTAGTATAAAATAAAAATGATTAGGAGGACAAAAAATGTCAAACCCAATAGTAACAATAACAATGGAAAACGGAGATGTAATTAAGGCAGAGCTTTATCCAGAGATAGCTCCAAACACTGTAAATAACTTCATCAGCCTTATTAAGAAGGGTTATTATGATGGTCTTATTTTCCACAGAGTAATTTACGGATTTATGATCCAGGGTGGATGTCCAGACGGAAACGGAATGGGTGGTCCTGGTTATGATATCAAGGGTGAGTTTTCATCAAATGGCTTTAAGAATGACTTAAAGCATACAGAAGGAGTTCTTTCTATGGCTCGTTCTATGATGCCTGATTCAGCAGGTTCACAGTTCTTTATTATGCATAAGAATTCACCACATCTTGATGGCCAGTACGCTGCATTTGGTAAGGTTATCGAGGGTATGGAGAATGTAAATAAGATCGCTGAGTGCGATACAGATTACTCTGATAGACCACTTGAGGTACAGAGAATGCAGACTGTTACAGTTGACACAATGGGTGTTGACTATGATGAGCCGGAGAAGTGCTAAATGCTTAAGGCAGTAATATTTGATATGGATGGGGTTCTCGTTGATAGTGAACCCCTTCATTATGAGATAAACAAATTAACGGCAGAGCGACACTGTGGAATTACTCTTGATTATGAGTACTATAAGCAATATATAGGTTCTACAGTGTTTTTTATGTGGGACAAAATCAAGAAGGATTTTAGTTTTGATAAATATACTACACAGGAACTTTTTGATTTATCGGAAGTGATAAAGGATGAGCTAGTGTCAACTAAGGGATATCCTGAGGTTAAGGGTGCAGTGAATTTTGTAAAGAGCATAACTAATGATTTTAAGCTGGCTGTTGCTTCGTCTTCTTGTCTTGCAAATATTGAGAATAATATGAAAAAGCTTGGACTAATGGTAGAATCTGCTGATGAAACAGAGGTTATATCGGTCTTTGAAAAGTTGGTTTCAGGGACTACAGTAAAAAATCCAAAGCCTGCGCCGGATGTATTTTTAGAGGCTGCTAGACAGCTAGGTGTAAAGCCAAATGAGTGTATAGTTATCGAAGATTCTTCAAATGGAGCAAAGGCGGCAAAGGCAGCAGGCATGGCGTGTATAGGCTTTTTAAATCCTAGTTCGGGAGAACAGGATTTATCTATGGCAGATTATTTATTCGAAGATTTTGATGGAATAGATGGAGCCTTTCTTCAGATGGTTCATGCTCATTGTTTTGGAGAGTCTTGGAAGGTGCTTGAGACAGACAGACTAATTATTAGAGAAATGTGTCCTGAGGATGTGGAAGCTATCTATAAGGTATATGAAGGAAATGACCTAAGATATACAGAGAATCTTTTTGACGACATAGATAAAGAGAGAGAGTATATCAAGGATTATCAGAAGTATATCTATAACTTCTATGATTTTGGAATTTGGCTCTTTGAAGAGAAGTCAACTGGCGAAGTCATAGGTAGAGGTGGCGTAGAATTAAAGGTATACGAGGATGGAAGCGAAGCAATTGAGATAGGTTATATCGTTAGAAAAGATAAACAAAGACAAGGCTTTGCTTATGAGGGACTTAAGGCTATATTGAAATATGTAAAGGAACATTTCGATATAAAAACAGTAAGGGTAACTGTTCATGAGGAAAATGTACCATCGTTGGAATTGGCTAAAAAATTAGGGGCTGTGTATAAAGAGAATCGATGGGAAATTTCGCTGTAAGAAGAATTGATATTTTGTGTAAATTAACTATCTAGAGGATGGTATTAAGGACAAACAAAAAACAGGTTAGAACTCTAAAGGAAGAGAACTAACCTGTTTTGTTGTATTTGAAATTTTTATTCAATTGTAAATTCTGTAGTGAAATCTCTGTGAGATGGGTTTGTTAAATCTGTGCTGTTACTATCATATACTGTTATGGTGATACGATATGTGCCCTTTTGTAATCTACCATACTTCTCTTCTGTAAAAAAGTCGGTGTACATCGTTGTAGATGAGTTGCTTATTTTGGTAGAAAAAGGGTACGTGTCTGAATATAGCTGATAGCTTAGTTTAGTTGGACAGTTAGTCCATGTATCGTTTTCTAATTTTTCTATAGTATAATCAGCACCTATATATAAATTATAGTAGTTTCGGTTAGCGTCTGGAGCTATTGAAAGGGATACATAGCTTTCAGTCGCTTCATAACAGCTAAGAGTAAGATTCCAAGTTTCAGGATCAGAAGGCTCCGTATGTCTGTTTATTTTAAATATCTCCGCAAGATATTTAATATCGTTTTCAGATTCCACCATATATATAAGGTCATTGGATATCTCATAGAAGAAATGACCAGAAGGATAATAATATAAGGAGTATGAAGTACTTCCGTCCTTTCCCTCGATGCTTACTTGCATTGAGTTTTCAAGTAGATAAGACAATCTAAAATTGTCGCTAAATATAAGGTCGTTAACAGTTTCTTCAATACAATAACTTGAAGATAATATTTTATATATTTTTTGTACGTTATCTTCATCGTCTATTATCTTTCTTGTGTATCCGTCTGCAAAGCCAGTGTCTGGGTCGCCGGCAGCAACGGTGATGTTATTGATATGGTTTACAGAAGTGAAACCATAGAAGTATTTTTGCGCTTCCATACAGTCTATTTTATCCTTAGAGACATCATCTAAACCATAACTCATTAGGTAAAAAAGTTTATATGTATTGTCAGATTCTATGATTATATATTCAATACTATTCATACCTAGAAGCTTGTAGAAGATTATATTATTTGAAGGTATTACTTGTTCATCACTTGGATTATTAGAATCAAAATAAATAGAATTATCAAAATAATAATGATCAATATTAGTTACTTTTTCACCTAAAAAATCTTCTAAATTAATATCACTAATTAACTCTAGTGAGCAATAATAACCTATATATTTATCTATGTAGATGTTAAGTGATGAATAGTAGTTACTGTCATAGTCTTGGTAGTTAAGAAGTGTTTCTACATTAGCCATTTTTTTATTATTTACATATTTGTAAGCAGATTCTATATTAAAGGCAGAGGTATTCGTAGTTTCTTCTTCTTTACTTGTAGATTTATTGTTTTTTGTAATAAGGTAAATATTAACCGAAGCGAGGCCTATAATAAGTATTGCGAAAGCGATATTGAGCCATAGCTTCAGTGT
>JAFOCU010000300.1 GCA_017381055.1 Lachnospiraceae bacterium | reverse complement strand
GAACTTGCTAAAATGACAAGAAATGCCCTTAAAAATAGCGATGGAGGTATGAAATAATGAGTATTTTTGAAGAAATAATTGGAATGTTTTCATACTCCTTTATGGTAAGAGCTATGGTTGTAGGTGGCTTAGTTGCGCTTATTGCATCTATAATAGGCGTGGTTTTAGTGCTTAAGCGATACTCTATGATAGGAGATGGCTTATCTCATGTGGGCTTTGGCGCTATGGCGATTTCATTAGCATTTAATGAGGCGCCACTTGTATTTGCAATTCCTATTGTTATAGTAGCAGCGTTTTTATTACTTAGAGTTAGCGAAAATAGCAAGATAAAGGGAGATGCGGCTATTGGACTTATATCATCAAGCTCACTTGCTATAGGTATGATTGTAAATGCTTTATCAAATGGAACAAATATAGATTTAAATAGCTATATGTTTGGTAGTATTCTTGCTATTGAGAAGAGTGAGATGGTTTTATGCGTAGTTCTTGGCATTGTAATTATAGGAGTATTTATCTTCTTTTATAATCCAATTTTTGCTATTACATTTGATGAGAATTTTGCAAAAGCAACTGGTTTAAAGGTTGAAGTTTATAAGACAGTATTGTCTATATTAACAGCACTTACAATAGTCATTGGAATGAGGATAATGGGAACGTTGCTTATATCTAGCTTGATTATATTCCCAGCGTTATCAGCAATGCGTATAACAAAGAAGTTTAAACGAGTTATGATAATATCAGTTATTATTTCTCTTATTTGCTTCTTTGCAGGCTTAGTAGCATCGTATTTAATTGAAATACCTACAGGCGCAAGTATAGTTGTAAGCAATTTAATTATGTTTTTAATTATGTCCTTTATAGGATTTGTGAGAGGAAAAATATAGGAGGAAGTCAAGTGGAAACTTTTAAGGATGGCATTCTTAAAATATCAGTAAGAAGTCTTGTAGAGTTTGTTTTAAGAAGTGGTGATATTGACAATAGAACATTCTCAGGTACTGATGTAAATGCCATGCAGGAAGGAGCCAGACTTCACAGAAAAATACAAGGTAAAATGGGTGGAAACTATCATGCGGAGGTACCTCTTCGCATGGAGTTTCCATTTGATGATTTTACCATAATGGTAGAAGGCCGTGCAGATGGAATAATCGATGGAGATGACGAAAAGTCAGCAACTATCGATGAGATAAAATGCGTCTACACAGACCTTCTTTTTATTGAGGAACCAAGATTACTTCACAAGGCGCAAGCTATGTGTTATGGATATTTCTACGGTGTACAAAATAATCTTGAAACTGTAAATATACAGTTGACTTATGTAAATATTGATACAGAAGAAGTGAAAAGGTTTAATGAACCAATGCCTTTTATAAAGCTTAAGAATTGGTTTCTTGATGTGTTGGATGAATATAGTAAGTGGGTTAGATATCTGTATGAACATCAAAAAAGCTTAATTAAGACTGCCTCAGAGCTTCAGTTTCCTTATGAATATAGAGCTGGTCAAAGAGAAGTTGCAGTATCTGTATATAAGGCTATTAATCGT
>JAFOCU010000042.1 GCA_017381055.1 Lachnospiraceae bacterium | reverse complement strand
GAAGTTATTTTATTGGAAGATGTTAAAGCCTTAGGAAAGAAAGGCGATGTAGTAAAGGTTAATGATGGTTACGCAAGAAATTGTCTTTTATCAAAGAAGCTTGGTATAGAAGCTACTAGCAAGAATTTAAATGATTTAAAGCTTCAGAATGCTAATAAGGCTAAGATTGAAAAAGAGAAGCTTGAGGAAGCAAAGGCGTTAGCGGAGAAACTTTCTGAGTTATCTGTAACATTGAAAATCAAGGCTGGAGATGGAGGAAGAGTATTTGGCTCTGTATCTACAAAGGAAATAGCTGAGGCTGTTAAGACACAGTTAGGCTTAGAATTAGATAAGAAGAAGATGGTTCTTGATGTTCCAATTAAAGCTCTTGGTAACTACAATATGAAAGTTAAGTTACATAAGGACGTAACAGCTAACCTTACGGTAAAAGTACAGGAGAAGTAATTCATGGATGAAGCATTGATAAAAAAGGTAATGCCTCATAGTATAGATGCAGAGAAGTCGGTTATAGGTTCTATTTTGATGGATCAAGAAGCCATAACTGCTGCTTCGGAAATTCTTATTAAGGATGATTTCTATGGAAAGCAGTATGGTATTCTATATGATGCTATGGTGCAGTTATATAAGGTGGGGAAACCAGTAGATTTGGTTACTCTGCAGAATAAATTAAAAGAGACGGATGTGCCACCTGAGCTTAGTAGTGTAGATTTCTTAAGAGATATTTTAAGTCAGGTGTTTACCTCTGCTAATATAAAGCATTATGCTAATATAGTTAAGCAGAAGGCTATGGCTAGAAACTTAATTAAGACAACAGAAAATATTGCAAATACATGTTATCTTGAGAAGGCTCCGTTAGAGGATATTTTAACAAAAGCTGAGAAGGATATATTTAAGATAGTTCAGTCTCAAGGTGGCGGAGAATTTGTACCTATCAGACAGGTAGTTATTAATACTCTTGAAAAAATTGAGGCAGCAGCTAAAAATAAGGGAAGTGTAACTGGTGTTCCAACAGGTTTCACAGACCTTGATTATCAGACAGCAGGACTTCAGCCTTCTGACCTTATACTTGTGGCGGCCAGACCTTCTATGGGTAAGACTGCTTTCGTATTAAATATGGCAGAACATATGGCATTTAAGAAAGGTGTTACAGTAGCGATATTCAGTTTGGAAATGTCAAAGGAGCAGCTTGTAAACAGAATGTTATCATTAGAGTCTTCCGTTAGTTCTCAGAAGATGAGAACAGGTAACTTAGAGGATTCTGAGTGGGAGAGACTTATCGAGAGTGCTCAGATTATTGGAAATTCAAATCTTATTATCGACGATACGCCAAGTATATCTATAAGAGATTTAAGTTCTAAGTGTAGAAAATATAAGATGGAGCATAACTTAGGTATAATCATCATCGACTACTTGCAGCTTATGAGTGCGGGTGAAGGAAATTCTGATAGTAGACAGCAACAGATTTCAGATATTTCTCGTTCCCTTAAGGCATTAGCCAGAGAGTTAAATGTGCCAGTAGTTGCATTGTCTCAGTTGTCGCGTGCAGTTGAGCAGAGACCAGAGCATAGACCGATGCTTTCGGACCTTAGAGAGTCTGGAGCTATCGAGCAGGATGCGGACGTTGTAATGTTTATTTACAGAGATGATTATTATAATAAGGATACAGATAAGAAGGGTATCGCTGAGATTATTATAGCTAAGCAAAGAAACGGCCCGATTGGAACTATAGAATTAGCTTGGTTATCAGATTACACTAAGTTTGGAAATCTTGATAGAAGAAGAGGTGAGTAAAGCCTTATATATTATATGTAAAGCTTTAGTAAATTGTAGGGTTGTCCTATTGTAATTAAATAAATGTATGTTATTCTAATAACGAATGTTATTGAATTGTACTAAAGATAACGGTTTGGATTTGATTCCAAACCGTTTTTTTGGATTCAAGTGTCAAAAGGTCATAAACCACCGTTGGATCTAGATTAGAGTATTTTGATATCCTAATTCATATAACAAACAATTTTATCAGTATACATGGAGGGAAGTATAATGGCTGAGGTTATGATAACTAATGTAGGGGCATCGGAAGGAAAAAGGTATATGATATCGGATGCGGCAAAGCTTATTGATGTAGAAACGCACGTATTGAGATATTGGGAAGAGGAACTGGATATTCAGATACCACGTAATGAAATGGGGCATAGATATTATACAGATTATTACATACAATCCTTTCGTAGAATAAAGGAATTAAAGGAACAGGGATTTTTATTAAAGGCAATTAAAATTGCACTTCCTGAGATAATGAATGGACCTAGTAAAAATACCCTTAGTGTGTTGCCCGAGGGAAGTGAGATTAGAGTAGATATTTCTAAAAATAATAAAATTGATCAGTTTCAGATGATTTTAGGTAACGTGGTTACAGAGGCATTACGAGCAAATAATAATATTATTTCAGAGGAAATATCAAAGAGTACTAGTGATATGGTGATAAAGGAAATGGATTATCTTATGAGACTTAAAGAAGAAAGAGAGGAGGAACGTTTTAAAAAATTTGATGAATTAGTTAGGGGTATGCAAAAGAATAATAAACAAAATGCTACAAAAAGCATGGAAAAAAAGAAACGGTTTTTTGGGTCTAGATAATATATTGGATATAGAAAGCAAAAAATGCTATCGTATAAAAATACGATAGCATTAATTTTCATGTAAATGAAATATGTGTTTATTACTCCTGTGGAGCACCAACTGGGCAAGCACCAGCGCAAGCGCCACACTCTACACATGTTTCAGCATCGATAACGTACTTTCCATCGCCTTCTGTGATAGCGCCAACTGGGCAAGCATCAACACAAGCGCCACAAGAT
>JAFOCU010000041.1 GCA_017381055.1 Lachnospiraceae bacterium | reverse complement strand
TTGTAGGCATCTGTATCTTAGTTTGGCAACCTTCTATGTATTTTTCAGCAACTTCTTTTATTGTTAAATATCCTTCCATATTTAGAAATCTCCTTTTGTACTAAATAGAAAAATTATATCATTTTTTTCTACTCTGTCAATATTAAAATTTTACATTTTTCTATTTAATTACTTCTTATACAACTGTATCCCTTCCCAAGCAATCGCCCTATTCAGCTCCAGTACTTCCTCTGGCGTCCCTAACACTGTAAACGCCACTGCCGTTCCGCTCTCTATTCCTAGCTTCTCTCCCGAGCTATTATATGCCCCTAGGATATACACATTTCCAACCACGAAAATATAGGACATCCCTTTTTAGTTCTCTATCTATCCTTCAATAATACCTTACAGATCCAATGCGACCCATTCAGAACTGATTTTTGTATATAGTTGCATTTTTCCGTCACACAAACTACACTTCATCAAAATGAAGTTAATACTTCTTGTCATAATTTTACCTTATAATAATTTCTACTTCCAACCCTTCCACACATCAGGGCAATATCCCACCGTCGCCTGCTTTCCATTTCTCACAATCGGTGTCTTTATCACCTGCTGATTGGCAAGTAGCTTCTCTTCCTTCTGCTCGTCTGTAATATGTTTTACCAATGCCAACGCATCCTTGTCCTTACAATCTTCATTAATCATCGCCTGCAGACCGCCTACAGCCTGACATACACTACGGAATTCACCTTTACTTATTCCTTTTTCGCTCATATCGATGAATTGAAACTTAATGCCACGTTCCTTGTAGTAACGCTCAGCTTTCTTTGTGTCGTTGCACTTCTTTGTGCCAAATATTTGTATGTTCATAATCTTCCTCACATTTTTATACAATATATTAAACTTTATTTTAAGTCCTAATAAAATTATTCAAATAGACCATACGTCACAACTTGCTGTAACTTAATAACGGCTGTCTCATAATCTGTTTCTTCAAATAGCATCTTCATTGTAATATCTTCATAATCCTTTTTATATGCTTCCACATCAATTATTTCCTGCAACAATTTATTCATTTTAACACCCTGTTTAGCACTGCGGCACTGTTCATGTGGCTCACGTTCTATATATACCTCTTTTGCCAAACCCTTCAGCTTATCATCCAATAGCACGATTTCCGATAATTTATAGATATCATATATATGCCTTGAATGTTCAGAAATCGCGCCACTCAAATAATAATCACCTAAGGCATATAATTTATCTATAAAGGTTCGCTCTGCCACCTGCACATTAACCTCAAATGGTTCTAGTCCGTATTGTTCAATAAGATTATCAAATCCATTTTGATGCAAATAATCATAGATTATGCTTGTCGCTTGCATCTTTTTACATGGATAAGCTTTAATATATACTGCTGTTTCCACCATCAAATGCTGCTTTAGATAGTTAGCAGAAAATACCGTCGGGTAATCAATAATATATCTGTTAAATGTTCTACGACTTCTGACATTTTCAGCATTGTCCAGATTAAAACCAAATTCATCTATTATCGAAACGATTGCTTCCTTTAACTTTTTGCGTTGTCCTTCTGTTGGACGTGTTTCCACCTCTATATTTAGGTCTATATCTTCTGAAAATCGCTTGATAAGCTTATAGCATTTTGACAGTGATGTTCCGCCCTTAAATATTATATTAGGTATCACTTCTACAATCCGTTTCAAGAAAAGCGTCACATAATAGTCTTTCTCGACTATGCTTGCATCAATTCCTGTCTCTTCTGACACTTTTAGAATTACCTGTTCAAAATTTTCTCTGTCCTTATGCAACACAGAATATCGCCTCACTTTCTATAAGATTTCTCATCACCTTATCTGGAAATACACTTGCATATTTTAATATATCTTTTTTAGATATGTTATTCGCACCTATATATTCTGCAATTCTTTCCTTTTTGTCATCATCTAGCATGGTTGGTGTAATATCATTCATCAGTTCCAGAAAAGCAAGTATTGGCGCATTATCAGTATTGATTTCAACCCTCGCTCTTCTTAATACCACTCTTTGACTGCCTACTGTAATCTCTCTGACTTTGGATCTCTCATTGTTGGTATATATCTCTAGGACATTCGGCATCTGTGTAGTTATCTTCAATTGATTTTGCATGGTAATTCCTGAATAATAACCGATTATTCGCTTAGAATCATTGATGTACTTCTTCTCAATAACTTTTCGCGGATTCAATATGCTTTTTCCAAAGACTGTCTCTGTAGGAACATAATATACGCCCTTTTCGTATTTGCATAAATCTCCACTCTCACAGAGCGACTGTAACTGCTTCATAATCCAAGGTCTTGAGTAATCTTCAAATG
>JAFOCU010000299.1 GCA_017381055.1 Lachnospiraceae bacterium | reverse complement strand
TATACTGTAGGCCAGTTGGCTGAATATAAAGAAAGCATAAGCTTTATGATTAATGGAGTTAATGTTACATGTCCTAAATTTGCAGAGGTAAATAAGGAACTAGTTACAGCTTCTTATAGTATCCAAGATGGAGATGACATACATATAAGAGACTATTATACTGTACTTCAGATTCTTCAGTTTATGGATTTTGATAGTACTGGTAAAGTAATATATGTAAATGGTCATAAGGCTAGCGAAGATGAACCAGTATATGGAGGCTTTAAGGTTAATTTTGAAGATATAGATTATCTTAATGAGCAACCAGAAGAAATGGTTAATGATTTAAATGAGGTTGATATAGAAAGTGCTACTGATGAAGAAATTATCGTGGATAATACAGATGCAAGCAATGAGAGTACATCTGCAACTAAAGTAGATGAGCAAAATCAACCACCTGTAGCTACACCAATTAGCTCTATACCAATAAATATAACCATAACAGTTAATGGTACGCCTGTTACATTAAAGAATAAAGCTAGTTATATTTTTGTAGATATATTAGACTTTTATCCGTTTAATACTCAAAAAGCAGGTGGATCTGACTTAGTACGTAAGATTAATGGTGTAAGATGTGATTTCACATCACCTTTAAATCAGGGTGATGCAGCAGAACTTTACTGGACATCATAAGATTATTGTAAAGGGGTAAAATATAATGGATATAAAACTATGGAAGGAGCTTCTCTATCCCTATGAGATGGCAGTAGATGAGCTCACACTTAAATTAAATAATATTATTAAAGAATACCACTCAACAGGAGAGTATTCTCCTATTGAGATGGTTACAGGACGAGTAAAGAAGATTTCTAGTATTCTTGAAAAATGTCAAAAGAAAAACATTGCTATAGATGATATTGCAGAGAAGATAGAAGATATCGCTGGAATTAGAATTATTTGTCAGTTTGTTGAGGATATTGATAAAGTAGCAAGTCTCTTAAATTCGAGAGATGATATAACTGTTATTCATTCAAAGGATTATATTAAAAATATGAAGCCTAGTGGGTACAGAAGCTATCATATGATTATAGAATATCCTGTAGAGACATTAAAGGGACCACAGAAGGTAAAAGTAGAGATTCAGATTCGTACTTTAGCGATGAATTTCTGGGCAACTATTGAGCATTCATTACAATATAAGTACCGTTCTAATATGCCTGAGCACATTAGAGAACGTCTATCAGCTGCTTCACAGGCTATTATTTCCCTCGATACAGAGATGAGCTCTATTAGAGAGGAAATCATGGACTCACAGAATTCATTTAGAATAAAGGCTAATATTGTTGCAGAGATTCTTAATATTATTCAGAATCTTTACAAGGTTGCTAATAAGCGAGAAATTGTAAAAATTCAGGACGAATTCTATCGCATTTATAAGCAAGGTGATATTCCGGCTTTAGAACGTTTTTTAAGAGAATTAGATGTTATAGCTGAGGGCTATAGAGCTCAAAACGTTGATGAATTTGATGCATAAAGGATTTTTATATGAACATTCGATTAGATAAATATCTTGCTGATATGGGATTCGGAACAAGAAGTGAAGTAAAGGCAGATATTAAAAAAGGAAAAATCAATATAAATGGGATTGTAGTAAAAGATGCTAACTTTAAGATAGAGACCTTAAAGGATGTGGTTTTATTTGAAGGCAATCCCATTGTTTATGAAGAGTTTGAGTATTATATGCTCAATAAACCAGCAGGAGTTGTTTCGGCGACAACAGATTCAAGGGATAAAACTGTTGTTGACTTAATTACCGGCAAGAAAAAGAAGGAT
>JAFOCU010000298.1 GCA_017381055.1 Lachnospiraceae bacterium | reverse complement strand
ATACAAATGTAATAAAAATATACATAATTGTCGCAACTATGCGACTTAATTATTAATAACAAACAGGAGGAAAAACCAAGATGAAAAGAGAAATGATGCCAGAATGGGCCGGCTTTACAGACGGTAAGTGGGTACAGGAAATCAACTTAAGAGATTTCATTCAGAAGAATTATAAGCCATATGAGGGTGATAAGGACTTCTTAGCAGGACCTACACAGGCTACAACTGATTTATGGAATCAGGTATTGGAATTAAGCAAGCAGGAACGTGAGAACGGCGGTGTTATCGATATGGACACTAAGGTTCCTTCAACAATTACTTCCCATGCAGCTGCTTACTTAAATAAGGAAACAGAGACAATCGTAGGCTTCCAGACAGATAAGCCTTTAAAGAGAGCTTTCATGCCATTTGGTGGAATTCGTACAGCTGTAACAGCTTGTAAGTCATATGGTTATGAAGTAGATCCTGAGATTATAAATGTATTTACAAACTGGAGAAAGACACACAATCAGGGTGTATTCGAAATTTATACTCCAGAGATGAGAGCTGCTAGACATGCTCATATTATTACAGGTCTTCCAGATGCTTACGGAAGAGGACGTATCATCGGTGACTACAGAAGAGTAGCACTTTACGGTGTTGATCGTCTTATCGAGGATAAGATTGCTCAGCATGCTTCAGTTGTTGGTGATATGACAGAAGAGTACTGCAAGCTTCGTGAAGAGTTAGCAGATCAGATTTCTGCATTAAAGGAATTAAAGAAGTTAGGTGAGATTTACGGTTTCGATATCTCTAAGCCAGCTACAGACGTTAAGGAAGCTATCCAGTGGACATACTTTGGTTATCTTGCTGCTGTTAAGGAGCAGAACGGTGCTGCTATGTCACTTGGTCGTACATCTACATTCCTTGATATTTATGCTGAAAGAGATTTAGCAGCTGGTAAGTATACAGAGGAGCAGATTCAGGAGTTCATTGATCACTTCATTATGAAGTTAAGAATGGTTAGATTTGCTCGTATTCCTGAGTACAATGCATTATTCGCTGGTGATCCTACATGGGTAACAGAAGTTCTTGGTGGTATGGGTATTGACGGACGTTCAATGGTAACAAAGATGTCATACAGATACTTACATACACTTGATAACTTGGGTACATCTCCAGAGCCAAACATGACAGTTCTTTGGTCAACAAAGCTTCCAGAGAATTGGAAGAGATACTGTGCAGAGATGTCTATTAAGTCATCATCTATTCAGTATGAGAACGATGATATGATGAGAGTAACTCACGGCGATGATTATGCAATCGCTTGTTGTGTATCTTCTATGAGAGTTGGTAAGGAAATGCAGTTCTTCGGAGCTAGAGCTAACCTTGCTAAGTGTCTCCTTTACGCTATCAACGGTGGTGTAGATGAAAAGGAATTAACACAGATTGGACCTAAGTACAGACCAATAACATCTGAGTACCTTGATTACGATGAGGTTCAGGAGAAGTTCCACGCTATGATGGAATGGTTAGCAGGTCTTTATGTACAAACACTTAATGCTATCCACTACATGCATGATAAGTATTGCTATGAGAAGTTACAGATGGCTCTTCATGATAGAGATGTAACAAGATGGTTCGCAACAGGTATTGCTGGTCTTTCAGTAGTTGCTGACTCACTTAGTGCTATTAAGTACGCTAAGGTTAAGTGTATCAGAAATGAGCAGGGTATCGTAGTAGATTACGAAATCGAGGGAGATTTCCCTAAGTATGGTAACAACGATGATAGAGTAGATCAGTTAGCAGTAGACCTTGTTGATGATTTCATGAACATGATCAGAAAGCATCCAACATACAGAAAGGCTATCCCTACAACATCTATCTTAACAATTACATCAAACGTAGCTTACGGTAAGAATACAGGTAGCACACCAGATGGTAGAAAAGCAGGTGTTCCACTTGCACCAGGTGCTAACCCAATGCACGGCCGTGATGAGAACGGTGCTTTAGCATCATTATCATCAGTAGCTAAGCTTCCATTCTCAAATGCACAGGATGGTATCTCAAATACATTCACAATTCTTCCAGATGCACTTGGTAAGGATGGTACATTCACAGTTCTTGGTGATATGGACATCGAACTTACAGATGAGCAGATTAAGAATGCTGAAGGTGGATGTGGTTGTTGTTAATTAATAGACAGTAATGATTACAATCTAGATTAAGGTGCTTTGACACCTTAATCAACATAAATTTGAATAGATGAAAGGAGAATCGTTATGGTAACAGAGGCTCAGAAGGATAATTTAGTTGCAATGCTCGATGGTTATGTAGAGAAGGGTGGACATCATCTTAATGTTAATGTACTTGTAAGAGAGACATTACTTGATGCCCAGCAGCACCCAGAGAAGTACCCACAGCTTACAATCCGTGTTTCAGGATATGCTGTTAACTTCATTAAGCTTACAAAGGAGCAGCAGGATGACGTAATCGCACGTACATTCCACAATGCTATATAATTTATTTCAGATAATGAGATAGATAAAAAATATCTCCTATCGTGTTAGATATAATCTAATGCGGTAGGAGATTTTTTTTGTATATATAAGTAATTTATGCATCATATTATAGGACGAAATAGTACAGAGGTACTAAAAAAATATAAAAAAGTATAAAAAAAGGCAAAAAAGTAGTGCGGAGGTACTAGATAGAAAAATACTACTACTAATGGAGGGGGAGATGAGGGAAGATACTATATATTAAAAGGGTTTGCGAAAGAGGGGGTAAAATTAATAAAAAAATGGTGAGTTGAAATAATAGTACATAACTATCAATAAATGAAGAAAATAGGAGATGCAGTCTTAGAAAAATAATAAAAAATGTTGAAATGCTTAAAAGCCTATGATAGATT
>JAFOCU010000040.1 GCA_017381055.1 Lachnospiraceae bacterium | reverse complement strand
GCTTTTGTGTAGTCGCTTGAGTATTAAAAGATTAACCTTTGTAAAGGCATATGGCATTGACCATAAGAACGATAATAGTATAAACTAATCGACACATATCGGCTCTGTGAGATGGCTTTTCTCTGTACATGTTTTGAGGTGGAAATTTTGAACAGTGGGAACATCAGTGTTTATCTGCGATTTTAGCGAGCAGTTCGCTCCCGAATACCACATCATCAAATACATTGTATTATGTTGATTATATAGCAATTACAATGTTTACTATGTCCAGAAGAAAACATTGTGTGTGTACTCGTTTTGTACAAAGATTTCTGCGTTTCTCTCACCCATAAACCGCACAAAATAATTCGCAAAAACTCAGGCTCAAAAGTAGGAGCCTTTTATACAAATACAACCCCGCCTCAGAAGCCATTTTGCAAAAACGCAAATCATGCTCAAACTATCATATAATAAAGATTATGGGCTGTTTGTGTATATTTTATGACAGGTTGACATTTTCAGGCAAACCATTACTTCGGAGCCTATTTATTCGTTCTCTTTGTGGATTTTGAACAATTCTTATTACCTTTGTACAAAGAGTAATTTTGAGCAGATTTATGAAACGGCTTATCCTTTGTATTGTGCTACTCGTCAGGGCGTTATTTGATGTTAGCGCACAAGATAGACTGCATCCTACGCATACATCCACTACCAAGAGTGATGAGATTAAGTCTTTCATCACGCAGATGTATAACAACAAACTCTATGAGGATTACGATTTCTTGCAAAAGCATTGCTCGGCGGAACTGCTCAAAAAGCTGCAAGACGCATACCCTTACGATACCGATGGTATAGCATACGCCACTTGGCTATTTAGAAGTGGTCAGCAAGACAGCAAGCCCAGAACAGACGACAAGACTATTATGCTTGAAGTAAAAGCGGATGGTGATTGGTTTATCTATACTGCATTGGATATGGGCTGGGAATTTACCAATAGAATCAAAGTCACCAATAAGAGTGGTAAGATTATAATAGAGGACATTTGTAGTGTCGTGTAGTAGCATATTGGTAGACATATTTGGGCTTTGCCAAATGAGCTATTATGTAATTTGAGAAAATGTTTGATAATTGAATTGTTGGTTATAGATAAATCACCGTGTTAAAAAATTATGATAGCGTTTAAGGATGGACTGACTATTGGCGGCGATTCTCCTATTAGAGTTAACTGTAATATTGGCTGCAACAAAATAGAAGATATTCAATCTGAAATTTCAAAGATCGAATTCATTCAATTATGTAATGAATTGCCTGATATGATGATGGATTTAAGTCTGATAGAACTGGAAGAGCCTCTCTATAATTATATTAAGAATAATCTTGGACTTCCTTTTGGGGTTGTGCTATCGTATCATAGATTTACAAAATCAAAAGGATATCAATGGGAGGATATTAGAGATGCCTTTCTTCAGCTTTGTTACGATGGTGTTTCTTTTGTAACTATACACTTTACTGCTGATCTAGATCTATTCTTAAGAGCAAATCAAATACGCAAAATACCCGTCACTAGCCGTGGCGGCGGAATGGTTTTATACGATAGTAGAATAAATAATCGAACACAGAATATTTTTAGGGAGAACATTGATGAGATTGCAAATATTGCCTTAAAACACAATGTTGTTATTAGTCTTGGCACGACTTTTCGTCCAGGTACAATTTTGGACGCATGTGACTCCGTACATATAGAGGAAACATTACGCCAGCTTAGTATTTGCAGATTGCTACAGAGCAAAGGTGTTAAGGTTATGGTGGAAAACATTGGTCACATAACGTTAGACAAGATAGCAACTCATTCGAAATTATTAAGTAAATTTAATGCTCCTATAATGCCTTTAGGGCCTTTACCGACTGACGCCGCAATCAATGAAGACCACATTGCCAACGCTATTGGAGCCACATTTGCAGCATATATAAGGTGTGCACATATCATTAATTGTGTAACGCGATATGAACACTCTAAATCAGCAATTACACAAGATGTCACAATCGAAGCAATTAGAGCGGCAAAAGTGGCGGCACATATAGCAGACTTATCTCGTAATATTAATGAAGCAAATCTTTATGACACCTCTATAACCAATAATCGTGTGAAAGAGCATTGTTGTTTTGCCGATAGCAACAATTGTACAAGATGTAGCACAGTTTGTCCACTTAAACTTACAAGCATATGATTGAAACAGGAAATCTTTCAGAATTCAATGAAATAAGGAAGCGTGATATTTCTTCATGCAATGATACCGAGATAGTTGCTATTCTTTCAGAAAAGAAAAACAGTTTCCCTAATATATATTTTCTACTCACAGAAACTACCAAATTTTACACTGAAAATTTCTCTGATTTACAGAAATATATTAAACGAGAAAAGCGACTTGTTGTATTCGAAACCCCGAGCCGTGTATCTATGACTCATGAATATACAATTGAAGGTGCAGGCAATATATCACAAGGTTTTTATTTCTTGTTTAATACGAGAGAGCGCTTGAGTTGGTTGAAAATATTTCTTGAAGAAAAAAGAGTGTCTATTGCTTCTCGAGCAAAGGTCGTATCATTATTGATTAAAAAATTAGATTCTGAATTGGGCAATTTTGCTGCAGTTCTTCACCTATCACCAATAGATGCCGCCGTGCGTTTATATGAAGCGTCGGACGGAAAACCATGTTTCATTGAGTTTAATAATAAAGAGTACAAAGGGCAACAAAGTCTACTTCTCAGTATTACCTTCTTCGATTCAATAAGGAATAAAATATTACATCGTAAAGAAAGATGGTGGTCTCCATTACAAGAGAAACAGATAAGCTATAACTATAGCACCATATCTGGGACAACCAATGCATGGGTATATTTCAAAGCCCCAGCAAATTTTGTATTATCTGTAAGTAACAATGCCACAGATGGGCAATACGAGACATCTCCTAGCAATGATGATGAAATAACATCATTGGTACTTACACCAAAAGGGGAAAAATTGTCGATAGATTTTAAAATCTCAATTAATGTGCCCAATGCATTAAATGTGTGGTATAATGTAATGCTCTATTTAGCATATTTAGGCGTTTTATGGGGTCTTGTATTAGTTGGCAATATCTTGTGTGGTTCTATTCAGGATAAGATGATAGAAACATTTAACAATTGCAGTTACGCAATTATTGCAGCACTAATTGCAACACGCGGGTGGTTAATGTCAGAAGAACAGGTGATGAAGAAAATTTCCAACCGCTACACTTTTATTATCTGTATTTTAATTGCCATAATTATGACGCTGTCATTTGTGCAGTATCAAAGATCGGACAATGTAATCGACCAGCAAAATACAACCTTTGAGAATAGAAATAATGACTATCTTATTTCTTCAGATTCTGTAGTTTATGATATTCACAATAATGTTAAAAGTGCCACTAATGATACGCTAAATAATACAAGAAAAATAAAATCCAAAGCAAATGATTCGCTACAGATGAAAAAAAACAATGAATGCAAATACCAAAAACCTGCCAAGAAAAAAGCAGAGGATGATATGATTAATAGTAATAAAGATACTTTACATATATCAGAAAATAAATAATCAGCATAAATGCATAACAATTTATATATGGTCATTTGGCTATCTTGAATAATTAACAATAAGGTAGCCCGAATCATAAGTATTGTAACTTGGCCCGTTTCCCGTCACTCAAAAACTCGTCAATTGAAAGGAGTCAGGGAAGACTCAAGATATGGCAAGCAGATATGTGTCCTGGCAGAGGATATGAAAGGCACAATCGAGCCAAATATTCTCTATTCGGTTGAATTGAAACCTATGCACAAAGCGAAGGGGTATGTGGTAGTTGCCGCCACACCCGTACAGTTTCCTGCGATAGCAGAGTACATAATCGTTCCCAAACTCCAGAAATTATATACTTTAGTATATAGGCTAATTGTCTGAAGATTAAGGCATAAAATCTTTGGAAGTAGCGTATCAAATCACTATCTTTGCACTCCCGATATGGGATAAAATAGAAACTAAAATGCAGCAGAATAGAATGCACATATTGCTTACGGCTATTGGTCGAGTTCAGGGCGTAAAACGCTTTGAAGGTGTTCTGT
>JAFOCU010000039.1 GCA_017381055.1 Lachnospiraceae bacterium | reverse complement strand
CTACAGCTACCATCTGTGTTCCAGGCACAGTATTATCCTTAAGTTCCTTCATATTTGCATATATATTATCAAGATTTACACTTGCATATACTCTATAATATTTATCTATGCTTTCCATTTGTTGTCTCCTATATCTACTAGATGTTTAACACCTTCGCAATCATATCCAATATATCTGTAGCGACCATACATATCTGACCCTTTTCATCAGCCGCTATATCTCCTGCCATACCGTGAATAAAAACCGCAATCGCTATAGCCTTTGTCAAATCACTTTCAACAAGATTTCTGTCTAGGCTCCCAGCTACAATGCCAGCTATAATTCCAGCCAATATATCTCCAGAACCTGCTGTCGCCATTCCTGCATTACCTGTTATATTCACATACGCTCTATTATTACACTTATCTTCTAAAGATTCAATACCCAAAATAACACTGGTAGAATCCTTCAACACTACATTTACAACATTTTCTCTCGCATATTCATCCGCTACCTTTATGATGTTTCTTGCAATGTAGCTTATATCTAGCCCCATAAGTCGACTTGCCTCTCCTATATGAGGAGTTAATATAGTCTTCTTAAAGTAATACTCCTTCAAAGAAGTATCCTTAGCTATAATATTTAATCCATCTGCATCTATTACTAAATATTTATCATGCTTATTAGCCAATTTCATTACCATAGACACCAGACTTTTTGCCATATTACTATCTCCTATACCTGGTCCAACAAGTACAGAATCTGCCCATTCAATGTTCTTTTCCATTGCAGACTCACTTATATCATCCGCATCTTTGTATGCCTCTATCATAGCCTCTGGCAACATAGTATATATTAAGTCTCTATTTTTCTCATGTGTTATTATTTTAACTAAACCAGTACCTACTCTAAATGCTGCTGTAGCAGCTAAGCAAGCAGCTCCATACATTCCCTTAGATCCTGCAACAATAAGAACCTTACCATAAGTTCCCTTATTAGAATGTGCTCTTCTAGGTAATTGTTTAATTATATCTTCTTTTTCTATTACACTATAGCTTTGCATTTCTGTTAATGCTTCTTCATAAGCATGTTTTGGAAATCCTATATCTAACGCTATAATCTGGCCACATACGTCTTTTCCTTTATACAAGTACATACCAGCCTTCTTTGATCCAAAAGTAACTGTAACATCTGCATCAACAGCTGTTCCCATTACTTCTCCTGTACTACTATTTAGTCCCGAAGGAATATCCACAGCAATTACAGTAAATTCTCTAGTTTTCTCATTTCTATACTTTTTAATATCATTAATCTCTAATATAAAGTCCTTTATCACACCCTGGATATCACGTGATAAACCTATGCCAAATACACCATCGACTACTATATCATAATCATCCCTTAGGGCTTTACATAAATAATTATATGCATCCCCCTCTGAAGTTGTTACTGTATCTAGAAAATTTACGTTACAAGACTTAGCAATATTCTTTTGAAGTATGAATTCTTCGCTACACTTCTTATCATCACCTAAAATAACTACATCTGCCTTGTAATCTTCACAAACTAGTTGTCTTGCAACAGCTACAGCATCCGCACCGTTATTACCAGTTCCACAGATACACAATATTCTTTGATTTTTGTCTGCCGCTTCTTTTATTAAATTAGTTACTCCAAGAGCCGCTCTCTCCATTAACACCATAGACGGAATACCAACCTTCTGGATGGTATAATTATCTACTGATTTCATACCTTGACCTGTTAATATTCTATCCATTCTAGCTCCTACTCCTCTATTTTCTCAATAACTGCCATAGCCATAGCATATTCTTCTGTATTGGTTATAGATACAAATATATTTGTTCCATTTAATGTATCATACATATGCTTTGCTCCATTATAAAGATTGACGTATGGCTTACCATTATCTTCTCGTAACACCTCAATATCAGTAAGTTCAAATCCTCTAAAACCTGTACCAAAGCACTTTGAGATAGCTTCTTTAACTGCAAAATTCCCTGCTAATGACTGTGGTTTATTTCTAAATGCTTCAATCTCTTTGGATGTAAAAGTTCTAGTCAAAAAGCCTTCCTTCTCACAAGCCTTTGCAACTCTATTGACAGCAACTAAATCATTGCCTATTCCAATTATCATTCTGCCACCTTCTACTCTTGTTCTCTATACTTCTTATACTGTCTTATAATGTCACCATCTATAAGGTCTGATAAATACTTATCCATCTTTTCATTATCTTCTTTCTTCTGATGAAGTAATGCTACTCTTTGCTTAAGCTCAGTTCTTGTCTCCTCAATCCATTCCTCAAGAGTCTCTATATCTTCTTCATTTTCTTCATATTTATCAAATATTTCCTTCATACTCTCTAGAGCAAGTTCCGCATTAGCCTCATCAAATTTGCTAGGCAAATCTAACTCCTCATCTTCTAGTAATATAAGCTTATCATTTATCTCTTCTATAAGCTCCTTACTCTTCTTTATCTTCTTATCCGCTCTAGTATTCTCTGGTGAATTCATATTTTGAACAATTTCGTTCATTAATCTTTTCTTTACTTTGATAAGATCCTTTTTATCTGTTGTTATTCTACCTCTGCTTTTTAAAGCTTCATTAACCTTTTTTTCAAGCTTAGCAATCTTGGCAGACTTATCCTCTGTATTAAAAATAGCCTGCCATCTTATATCCAAAGTCAATGCCGGTATCTTACTTCTTTTTAATTCTTCTAATATATCATCTAAATCAATATATTCCTCATATCCCTTTTTCTTATGCATAAGCTACCTCCTTAATCTATAGAAGAGCCATTCTCTAGCATATATGATATTCTCATAAGGCTCTCTGATAAGTGTACACTTTCAACTATTACATTGTCTGGAACATTTAAATCTGTATGTGCAAAATTCCAAAATGCCTTTACTCCCAATCTAGCAAGTCTCTCCGCCACATTTATCGCCTGCGCCTTTGGTATTGTAAGCGCTACAATATCTATCTCATGCTCCTTAGCAAACTGCTCAATTTCATCAAGATTTCTAACTTCAATTCCTCTAATAGTAGAGCCTGTAAGCTTTGGATTAATATCAAATATTCCTTCTATTATAAATCCTCTTTTTTCAAAATTACCATAATTAGCTATGGCTCTTCCAAGATTTCCCGCTCCAATAATAACTAATGAATGCTTTCTATCAAGACCTAATATCTTTCCTATTTCTACATAAAGATGCTTAACATTATAGCCATATCCCTGCTGTCCAAATCCACCAAAATTATTCAAATCTTGTCTTATCTGCGACGCAGTTACCTTCATTCGTACACTAAGCTCATTGGACGAAATACGTTCCACACCCATCTCAATAAGTTCTCCAAGATGTCTATAATATCTAGGTAATCTCCTAATAACCGCATTAGAAATCTTATTTTCTGCCATAACAGCCTCCCTATCTATACGAAACTACATAACTATCTTCATTATAAAATGAATTCTGTTGCTTGTCAAATATTTATCAAAGAACTTAGCATCTCTTTTTTGTTGTATAAAATAGTTTAAATAACATTCCCATATAACAAAAGAATCATATGTAGTTATCTACATATGATTCTTCTTATTATTCACCTAATGTTATGCCTAATTTAGTACATGTATTATTTATCACTTCAAGTAACTCATCATCAGTTATAACAGTTACTCTACCTGTCTCGTACTCAGCATCAACCCATGCCTTAACTTCCTTAACAAGTTCTGACTGCTTATCTACCTTCTTATCATCCTTAAGTTTGAAGTATGTATTAATCCAGTGAGCAATACCTGCAAGACCTGATGTATTAGAAACTGCAACTAATACTGGTCTATTAAGAATCTTCTCTGTATCAAAAATATTATAGATTTCTTCATTCTTTAATAAGCCATCTGCATGAATGCCTGCTCTTGTTACATTAAATGCTGAACCAACAAATGGTGTTCTAGAAGGAACCTTATATCCGATTTCCTTCTCATAGTACTCTGCCAACTCTGTGATAACCTCTGGTTTCATACCATCTAATGTTCCACGAAGCTGTGCATACTCAAATACCATTGCCTCAAGTGGTGTATTACCTGTTCTTTCTCCAATACCAAAAAGTGAACAGTTTACACCGCTTGCACCATAAAGCCAAGCTGTTGTTGAGTTTGTAACTGCCTTATAAAAATCATTATGACCGTGCCATTCCATCTGCTCACTTGGGACACCTGCATGTGTCTTTAAACCATATATAATACCCTGAACTGAACGTGGTATAACTGCACCTGAGAAGTTAACACCGTAACCCATAGTATCACAAGCACGAATCTTTACAGGAATACCATACTCTTCCTGAAGTTTCATAAGTTCAATACAGAACGGAATTACAAATCCATGAATATCTGAACGTGTAATATCCTCAAGGTGACATCTTGGAGCAACACCTGTCTCAAGACACTCTCTGATAACACTTAAATAATGCTCCATACACTCTCTTCTAGTCATCTTCATCTTATAGAAAATATGGTAATCAGAACAGCTTACTAAAATACCTGTTTCCTTAATTCCGATATCCTTTACAAGTTCAAAATCCTTTTTGCTAGCACGAATCCAGCTAGTAACCTCTGGGAATTTATATCCTCTCTCTAAACACTTATATACAGCATCTCTATCCTTCTTACTATAAAGGAAGAACTCTGACGCTCTAATTATTCCATTAGGACCACCTAATTCATTTAAATAATCATAAATCTTTACAATCTGCTCTGCTGAGTATGGCGCTCTAGACTGCTGTCCATCTCTAAATGTTGTATCTGTAATCCATATATTATCTGGCATACAATGAGGCACAATTCTATCGTTAAACGCAATCTTTGGCACCTCTGAGTATGGGAAAAGGTTTCTAAATGTATTTGGTGTATCTACATCCACCAAATGATATATATGCTCTTCTAACTGTAAAAGGTTAGTATGTGAATCTAATTTTACTTTTCTGTTATCCATCTTTCTGCCTCCATCTTCTTAACTATATAATCCATATCATTTTATACAAAAACCGCTTAAATGTCAAACATTTTATTACTCTAAAGTCCAAAAGTATTCTGAATAGAATAAAAGCTTACAAGTCTATTAATTCAACTTGTAAGCTTTGAATTATTTTCTTATAAAATTAATTAACAATACCTGTCTGCATCAACTTATCAATCATTGTTGATGCCCCAGTAACCTCTAAGCCCTGCGCTGCAAAATTAACAGAAGCAAAGCATCCTGCTCTATTACCCGGGTTTGCATTAATAACAACTGTACCTGTTAAGCTTGTACATCCATTAAATGTATCTGTTAAATATTCAACACTTACTGGAATTTCTGTAGCTTTTACTAAACTTGTACAACTCTTAAATGCCCCAGCCATATCTTTAACTGTCGCTGGTATTTCTGGTGTTTCTAATAAACTAGAACACCTATCAAAGGCATATGACAATATTGTTAAACCATCAGGTAACTTTGGCGCTTTAGTAATACTTGAGCATCCGCTAAATGCATACTGCATGTTATTAACACTTGCTGGAACATCTGGTAATTCTTTCAAACTTGTACAATCATAACAAACATATTGCATTTTTTCAAGACTTGATGGAAATGCTTCAATTTCCTCCAACGCTGCGCACCCATAAAAAGTATTACTCATAGTCTGTACTGTATCTGGGAGCTTAGGTGCTGTTTTCATATTAGTACACTCTTTAAACAAGTCATTTAAATCAATAATCGGAAAACTAGCGATTGTCTCTAAAATTTCTCCGTATACTTCCTTTGCTTTATCAGTACCTTCGCTTAGAGCCACACTCCAACCATCTTTTCTCATAGTGTATGTATAATCACCATACTTATAAGTATCACCCATAGCTGCTTTTTCAGGCATATTCTGTCCTGAAGTATAAACTGCTTTAGTAGCTTTCTTAGTGTATTCTCCACCTGATGGAATTGGATCACCATCTTCTTTTACGCTATTATCTACCTTGAAACCATCATAATAGTCTCCCTCTTCACTACAAGCCACAACAAATATCATCGTAAAACATAATAATAAAAATAGTAATTTTTTCTTCATAAACAAATCTCCTTAATTATAAATATTATTAACTTATAACTTAAATGTTCTAATAGAATTATCAAGACCCTCTGCTAATTCAGCAAGTTTTCTTGTTTCTCCATTACATACGTCAATAATATTTGATAATTCAGCCATAGCTGCAGATGTCTCTTCTGTTGAAGCAGCATTCTCCTCTGCAATAGCTGCAAGACTTTCAACGCTACCCATAACAACAGCTTTAAGATCATTAATATGAGCCATTTCTCCCTTGATTCCATCAATTGCTTCATTTACTGATACAATCTCACTATCAAGAGATGCGAACATATCCATTGTGTCATCAAGCTTATTATTCTGAACTCTCATAATATTCATAACATCGTTCATTGTTTCAACACTTTCATTTGAATTAGAGATAAGTGTATTAACAATAGCTGCAATCTTTTCAGCTGAACTTCTTGACTGATCAGCAAGATTTCTAATCTCATTAGCAACTACTGCGAATCCTCTACCATTCTCTCCAGCTCTAGCTGCTTCAATAGAAGCATTAAGAGAAAGAAGGTTTGTCTGACTAGCAATATTGGCAATAAGCTCTGTAGCTTCCTGAATTTCAAGAGCAGACTTATTAGTAAGATTTGTCTGATTCTGAACTGCATCAACAGACTTCATTGTCTTCTCAGTAATTAAACTAAGTTCTTCCAATGTATTTCTTGCCTGGCCACTATAACCAGTCATCTTTCTTGAACTCTCTCCAAGATGTTCTACATTACCAGATGCGTCTACAATAGCACTACCCATACTATTCATCTCGTCATTAGCTGTCTGAGTTTCATTAGCCTGTGAAGTTGCACCATTAGCAATCTCTTCAACTGCTATATTAACACTATCCATAGTCTCAGTTATTCTACCAAATGAAACACCATACTTTTCTGTAAACTGTGAAAGTTCCTCTGATGCTTCAAAAATCTTCGAAACTACATTTTTAAAGTTATTAATAATTAACTGGATTCCATTTGCCATATCTCCGATTTCATCTGTTCGTCCAGTTAAACTGTTATCAACACTAAAGTTAAGATTACCCTTAGATACCCTTTCCATATCATTAACTGATTTCTTAATGCTCTTTGTAATAGCTCTTACAAAAAGAACAATTAATACTACTGCTATAGCCATAATCGCAAGAGCAGTTGCAATTATTGTAACAAGTGCTGACTTAGTAATTTCTCTTGCATCTCTCTTCTGTACAGCTATAAGCATAATTCCGTTAGGATTACCAGTTGCATCCTTAGAATAAACCTTATAATATGCATAAAAACTAAATCCATCTACCTCAAAATCATCTGAGAAATAATATCCATTCTTTTCACACTGCTTCTTCGCCTCATCTGATAAAGTTACAACACTAGTATCCAAAAATGAAGAAAGCTTCAACTCATCATTAAAGAATAATGCTGTATATGCTCGCATACTATCTCTAAATTCGTCCATATACTTCTTCTCATATATAAGATTAGTAGTTCCTTTATATAAAGAGCCATCACTTCCAAGCTTATATTCAAATTCACTTATACTATCATAATGACTCTGTACTGCAAATGCTGATGCTTGAAGCTGCTTTTCTACAAGATTATTTGATAGCTTTGTCATATTTAACAATACATTTATAAGTACTGATATAACAAGTACTACCATTATTCCTGTAACAATACCAAGTATCTTTCCAGTAAGTCTAAAATTAAACTTTGATTCCTTCTTAGCAACTGATGTTTCACCATTCTCTGCTTTAACTTTAGCTTTTTTACTTAATTTCTTATCAGCCTTTTTAGCAGTTTTCTTAT
>JAFOCU010000297.1 GCA_017381055.1 Lachnospiraceae bacterium | reverse complement strand
GAAGGTGATATACGAGAGATTATGACATACAATCCTAAGAAAAAGACATACTTTGCGCCTATGTCTATGAAGGTATTTATGGGGAATACAAAGGCGTTATGGAGATTGTTGGCTAGAACATTTAAACATATAATTAAGAAATAGCGATTAGGGGAAAGAGGTGTACAAATGGCAAAATCTGATAATCAGAAGCTTAAGCTACTGTATATTAAGAAAATGTTGGAGGAAAAAACTGATGAAAATCATGTGATTTCTACACAGCAGATAATTGATGAATTGGCAAAATACGATATTAAGGCAGAAAGAAAGAGTATATATTCAGATATTGATATGCTTACAAGATTCGGTATGGATATTGTCTTAAGAAAAGAACGACCTACGGGATATTATCTTGCTAGTCGTGATTTTGAATTGCCAGAATTAAAGCTTTTAGTGGATGCTGTTCAGACATCGAGATTTATTACAGAAAAGAAGACTAGAGAGCTTATAAAGAAGCTTGAGTCTATGGCTAGTAAATATGATGGTAATCTTATGCAACGTCAGGTTATTGTTACAGATAGAATCAAGAGTATGAATGAGAGCATTTACTATAATGTGGATGTGATTCATCAGGCTATTTCTAACAATGTAAAGATGAAGTTCAAGTATGTTGAGTGGACAGCTGCTAAGCAGACTAAGTATAAGAGAGATGGGGAAGAATATCTTGTAAGCCCATGGGCTCTTACATGGAGTGAAGATAATTATTACATGATAGGCTTTGATAGCAAGAATGGTAAGGTAAAGCATTATAGAGTAGATAAAATGCATAAGCCATCTATAACTACGGAAGAAAGAGATGGTAAGGAGAACTTCCAAAACTTTGATATGGCTAAGTTTTCTAAGCAGACTTTTGGAATGTTTTCAGGTGTAGAGAGAACCTTGAGTCTTGAATGTGAGCCAGATATTATAGGTGTTATTATAGATAGATTTGGATCAGATACAGCTATTAGATTAGAGAAGAATAAGTGTAAGGTCCGAGTGACAGTAAATGTTTCAAATCCATTTTATGGCTGGTTATGTACTTTAGGAGATAAGGTAAAGATCGTTGAGCCGCAAGAGGTGGCAGACGATTATAGAAAGTATCTTAAAGGAATAGCTAAGATGTATAAGAAGGATTAGTATTGGATGATTTCAGCTAGCTAGAAGGAGATAGAGCAACTATGGAAAAATTAGAAAAATGCCCATACAGCAAAAAATGTGGTGGATGTACATATCAGGGAGTTGCCTATGA
The DNA here is from genome assembly GCA_017381055.1 of Lachnospiraceae bacterium. GTDB lineage: Bacteria > Bacillota > Clostridia > Lachnospirales > Lachnospiraceae > SVEL01. The sequence continues at coordinate 2,456 of JAFOCU010000297.1, read as the reverse complement.
AAAGCAGCTAAAGGAAAAGCAGGAGCTTGTGGAAAAATTAATTGGTGGTTTCTGCAAGGTTCATCCTATTATAGGTATGAAGGAGCCTTATAATTATAGAAATAAGGTTCATGCGGCATTTGGAATAACTAGAAGAGGCGAAATTATCTCAGGAGTATATAGGGAAGGCACTCATGATATCGTGCCTGTGGATATGTGTCAGATAGAGGATAAGAAGGCTGATGAGATAATTCAAGATATAAAAGGAATGCTACGTTCCTTTAAGATAAAGACTTACGATGAGGATACTGGATACGGACTTCTACGTCATGTCATGGTTAGACGAGGCTTTAAGTCAGGAGAGATAATGGTAGTGCTAGTACTTGGCTCGCCTATTATGCCGTCTAAGAACAATTTTGTTAAGGCTCTTAGAAAGAAGCATCCAGAGATAACAACTGTTATAGTTAACGTAAATGATAAAAAGACTAGTATGGTACTAGGGGACAAGGAATCTGTTATATATGGTAAGGGCTATATAAGCGATGAACTTTGTGGATGCAAGTTTAAGATTTCTTCAAAGTCCTTTTATCAAGTAAATCCTGTTCAGACAGAGGTATTATACAATAAAGCTATAGAATTTGCTGAGTTGAAGGCTAAGGATAGAGTATTAGATGCTTACTGTGGAATAGGAACAATTGGAATTATAGCATCGAAAAAGGCTGGTCAAGTTATTGGAGTAGAACTTAACAAGGCAGCAGTTAGAGATGCTATAACAAATGCTAAGATAAATGGAATAAATAATATAAGATTTTTTGCAGAGGATGCAGGTCAGTTTATGCTAAAGACATCTGCTAAAATGTTGGAAGACAAGGATGCTGGTATAGATGTGGTGTTTATGGATCCTCCAAGAGCGGGAAGCGATGAGAACTTTATGAGCTCGGTTGTTAAACTTGCTCCGAAGAAGGTAGTGTATGTGTCGTGTAATCCAGAGACCTTGGCTAGGGATTTAAAGTACTTTAAAAAGCATGGATATGAGGCTATGAAAGCAGTGCCAGTAGATATGTTTCCGCATACAGCGCATGTAGAATGTGTTGTGGCTTTAAGACGTGTAAAATAATAAGCTTATAGTGGTAAGGTAAAATAACCTTGCCACTTATATATTTAAATGATATAATATGAAAAAAATGTGCGTAAAATTTGATGAGAGGTGAGAAGTACTTAATGGATAAAAATGTAACTGTGGCAAAACGGTTGCCAAGGGAAAGAAGAAAGACGTTTTATCAGTCAAAGTATGAGTATTATAAAGGCTTTAATAGAACGCTATTGATAGTATCGACGATAGCATATTTGGCATTTTTTGTTACTGACTGTGGATTATATGGAAGATTTGCATATGAGACGTTATTTTCAAGAGCAATAATCTTTGTTCCTATAGGAATATTTTTGTACATGTATAAGAAGATTAGTAATTATCAAGTGATGGTTGTTGCGTCTTATATTATGATACATGCGATTATATGGTGTACGGATTGGGCTACATATATATTGCCAGATAGAACATATGCTGGTGAAGGTATGATTGTTATGAATATTATTTTTGTATGTGCGGGATTTTGCGCTCCATACAAGTATGCGATAATAGGTCATAGTGCGCTTGCGCTTGATATAGTGGTAGCTAATTTATTTATTAAATACGATGATGTGGCAATGATGTTAATGTTTAATATTCCATGTATAATAGGTATATGTATTATGCATTATTATATGGAGAAAACATATCTTGATCATTATTTGATAAATGAGAAGCTAGAAAAATTGGTAGTTCATGACCAATTGACAGGCGTATATAATCGAAACAAGTTTAGAACTATAAGTGATGCAGATACCGAGGAGTTTGTTATATGTGAGGATGCTCCACTGTCAGTTATTATGATTGATTTGGATTATTTTAAAAAGATTAATGATAAGTATGGACATGAGGCTGGAGATATAGTGCTTAAGCATACAGCGAGTGTATTGGTTAAGTCTGTAAGAAGTTCAGATTTTGTTATCCGTTGGGGTGGTGAAGAATTTATTGTTATTCTCGTGGGATGCGATGTTAATAAAGCTGTTAGCATAGCAGAAAAGATTAGAGAAAATGTTGAGAATAGCGAAAATTCTGTTTGTCCAGTTACAGCATCAATAGGTGTTGCAGAATATGTTGGCGGAAGTTATCATGATGTTATAGAATGTGCGGATGTGGCTTTGTATCAGGCAAAAAAGAATGGTCGAAATCAGGTCGTTCAATATAAAGATGAATAAAATAAATGAGTAATATAAAAGGTAGTAGTTTTTTAAAAAAAAATACTACCTTTTTTTGATATTTGGTGATATAATAATAGATAGTATATTGGTGACGGAGAATAAATAGAGAATTAAGGGAGTATAGTATGATGATACTGTATTCTTTTCGTGAACTTTTTCTATTTAATTTACCG
>JAFOCU010000038.1 GCA_017381055.1 Lachnospiraceae bacterium | reverse complement strand
GATGATATCAATTGCATTTAGATTTATACCTATTTTATTGGAAGAGACTGATAAGATAATGAAGGCTCAGATTGCTAGAGGTGCAGATTTTGAAAGTGGTGGACTTATTAAGAAGGCAAAAAGCTTGATACCACTTCTTGTGCCTCTTCTTATTTCGGCAATAAAGAGAGCACTTGATTTGGCTACTGCTATGGAGGCTAGATGCTATAATGGTGGAGATGGCAGAACAAAGATGAAGCCACTTAAGTATAAGAAGATTGATTTTGTGGCATATGGAATGCAAGCATTTTATTTGGCAATTATTATAGTGGCAAATATAGTTGTGAATATATTATTTAGATAATTGTTTATATGAAAAATTATTAATAAATATAAGAAATAATTGTAGAGTTTGCTTTTAGATATAATGAGGAATTATAATGGGAAAAAGAGTTTTACTTAGAATTGCATATGATGGAACTGCATATTGTGGATGGCAGATACAGATTAATGGAATCACTGTGGAAGAAATTATCAACCGAGAATTATCAAATCTTTTAGGTGAGGATATAGCGGTAATCGGTGCAAGCCGCACAGATTCAGGTGTTCACGCTCTTGCAAATGTAGCAGTGTTTGATACAGAGTCTAGAATTCCGGCAGAAAAAATGTGTTTTGCACTCAATCAAAGACTTCCAGAGGATATTCGTATTCAGGAGTCCTTCGAGGTGCCAGCAGATTTTCATCCAAGATATACTAATAGCAAAAAGACATATGAATATAAGATATTAAACAGAAGGTTGCCAATTCCAACAGAAAGATTATATTCTCATTTTGTATATATGCCTTTGGATGTAGAGAAGATGAAGGCGGCAGCAGAATATATTGTGGGAGAGCACGACTTTAAGAGCTTTTGTTCAAATCGTACTCAAGTAGAAAATACAGTTAGAACTGTGTATCAGCTAGATGTAAATGAAGAAAATGGAATGATTCATATTGTTATATGTGGAAATGGTTTCTTATATAATATGGTTCGAATTATAGTTGGAACTCTTATAAAGGTAGGGTTAGGCGTGTATCCGCCAGAGCATGTGAAAGAAATTATTGAAGCAAAAAATCGTGACGCAGCAGGACCAAAGTCACCGGCAGCAGGATTAACATTAGTAAAGATACAGTACGAGGAATTAGGGGAGTATTAATATTATGATTCCAGTGTCAAAAGGTCATTAACAACATGTGCTTGCACATAAGTGGTTATATGCCCTTTTGACACTTTAATCATTTTATTATAGAAAAATAGAAAAAAGGTTTGACATACGTTAATTATTGGCATATAATGTTTAATTGTGGCAGCTTGTGTATTGACTGATTATCATATACGAGCGAACACGAGTCGCTAATTTGCCAGCCTTTCTTACACGGCGAGGCAAATATGTTGGAGGAACTGCTTGAGGCAGTTCGGGTTTTCTTTATTTTGCACAGTAACCCAGTCAAAATATAGAAAATCAAAAATAGTCTTTTAAATCAAACTTATAGGAGGAATAACCAATGAAGACTTTTGTGGCTAGTCCAGAGAAAATTGAAAGAAAATGGTATGTAGTTGACGCTGAAGGTTGTACATTAGGTCGTCTCTCATCTGAAATCGCTAAGGTTTTAAGAGGAAAGAATAAGCCAGAGTATACACCACACGTTGATACAGGTGATTATGTAATCGTAATCAATGCTGAGAAGATTGCAGTAACAGGCAAGAAGATGGATCAGAAGATGTATTACCATCACTCAGATTACATCGGTGGTTTAAAGGAAACTACTTTAAAAGAAATGTTAGCTAAGCATCCTGAAAGAGTTATCGAGCATGCAGTTAAGGGTATGCTTCCAAAGGGACCTTTAGGAAGACAGATGTACACAAAGCTTCACGTATACGCTGGTGCGGAGCATCCACATGCAGCTCAGAAGCCTGAGACATTAACATTTTAATTAGATCTGGAAGGAGGAAATTACATTGGCTAAGGCAAGTTCAAAGTTCTACGGAACAGGTAGAAGAAAAAGCAGTATCGCAAGAGTATATTTAGTACCTGGTACAGGTAAGATCACAATAAACAAGAGAAGCATCGATGAGTACTTCGGTCTTGAGACATTAAAGGTTATCGTTCGTCAGCCATTAGTTGCTACAGAGACAGTTGATAAGTACGATGTATTAGTAAACGTACACGGTGGTGGTTACACAGGTCAGGCTGGTGCTATCAGACATGGT
>JAFOCU010000296.1 GCA_017381055.1 Lachnospiraceae bacterium | reverse complement strand
GGCTGATGCAACATACCCTTGTAGCCCTGTCCAGTTGTTCTAGGTTTATTTGTATATATTCTTGGTATGATAATAATCTTATCGGATACCTGATCTTCTATTTTACGGAGTCTTGAAATATATTCTAATACAGGTTCACTACGCTCAGCTGAACACGGACCAATAACCAGAATAAACTTATCTGATTTTCCTTCAAATACGTCGCGAATGCTTTCATCACGCTTTGCTTTTACCTGTTCCATACGTTCTGTTAATGGAAACTCTTTTTTTACCTCCTGCGGAATTGGAAGTTTTCTGTGGAAATTCATTGCCATTGTTTTTTACCTCTACTTTCTTTCATACTCATTTTTTTGAAAATAAAAAGTCCGCATCTGATTTGCAAAAAGCATAACAAATGCGGACTGTCCGTTTTCTTTATTAACCAACCTAAACATTGGATATCACTAAAGACGGGCAGCCCTTGTTAAAATAAAAGTAATAAAAATTAAAATATTTATTCATAATAATAACTGCCTCCTTCGTGATTTGTTATTTTGAAATATATCACTTTAAAGCGTTAATGTCAATATTTATTTTTTATTTTCGTCTTCCCATACAACAACTGGCATATTAGCATATTTCTTCCTGAAAATTCTTCTACGGAATAGATATACTGTATATCCAATCCATAAAACAAAGAATACAGCTAATGCAATTAGTGCATTTGTCAAAGACTTACTTGCAAAGCCCAACATAAATAACAACGGCGCAATCATAATCATAGCTGGAAAGTTAGAGAGAATATATAAGCTTGATGTTGGAGTATGAAGACCTGGATCAATTTCTTTCATCATAATCATACCGTTAGATGCCGTTCCTGTCATTGTTCCAAAACTCATTAAAAAGAATTCATGTTCAAATCCCTTAAAACATTCCTTTGCAACCTTGCGAATATATACATAAGTAACCAACGCTCCTGCAACAGTTAAAACAACAATTGGAATGATATAATTCTTAATGTCATCAATCTTAATCGCTGTTACACCTGCCACTATCATAAGATCAAATGCAAAACCTGATATTCTATCCATCTGATAACCATTGATATATTCACGTGTCATCAAATCTGTTCTATGCAAATGTTTTACCACAAACTTGATTAACATAGCTGCTAGAGAAGCCCACAAGAAATTAAAGCCCCATGCAATACTATTTGTAAAATTAGAAAGACTTCCTAAAAAGCTCATGAATCCAAATGAAAGTCCATAAGCCAAGGCAACAAACCCCATCTGTAAAGTAAACTTATCTACCGATTCATTATCAGGAATCTCTGGACGCATTGAAAGATTCTCATATGCAATTTCCTCAACCGTCTTTCCACTTCGAATAGAAAGAGTTCCACGTTTTTTATAGATATTAATATACACAACACCTAACACAGACGCTACTATAAATCCTATAGAAGCAAGAGATAATCCGAAGCTTCCATTTCCTGCAAACTGTGCTGCCGGAGTATTAGTAAAGTTTATATCCCAACTAAGTGCATTTCCTGGGCCCTGTCCAAACGCTAATGGTGTAATTAAACCACATACATAAGAGATCACCTTTTTACCACCTCGAGTTAATAAAAACAAAAGCACTGTAATACCTAAACCTACAAACGCCTGTAGCATATAGGTGCCACCTTGAAGCGCACCATATTCCATAACCTGAATAGGATTTGTCTTATGATTACTCTTCTCTGATTTCAAACTCATTGCTGCAAAACCGATTGCTAAACAATGATAGGTAATTACCTGCATTACCTGATTATTTACCAAAGCCACACCAAATCGTTTTGAAAGCACATTTACAACCAATAACAACACTCCACCTAAAAGAGCAGATGGAACCTGTCCTGTCCTGAAAATTTTAACTTTACGTCGCAATATATTTCCCACCATCAAGAAAAATAGCAATAAACCAAACTGCACCATAAATGCCCATACAGCATCATAATTTGCCAATGTAAAATCCCAGCTTGGACCATTCATAGTTTATCCTCTCCTTATGTTTGTTTTTATTTACTCGTTATCAATTATCCTTTGCACATATTCATCTTTTGTTTCGTAAAGAATTTATCTACTTCTTCAACAATTTTCTCAGGCTCCATTGTTTTTAAAAGGTACCCTTCTGGTTTTAATTCCATAACCTTCAAAATACTCTCTCTGTCATTTTTACTTGTTAAGAATATTACAGGAACATCTCTAAAATCCATTTCTGTTCTAATCATTTCTAAAACCTGTCTTCCATCTACAACAGGCATCTCATAATCTAACAATACTAAGTCAGGTCTGTCTGTTGCAAGGTATTTTATGGCCATAGCACCTGAATTAGCTAGTATTACATTATACTTATCTTGTAACCATCCCTTGACATTTCGTAGCATAGCTCCTGAATCATCTACAACTAATATTTTCTTTTTTACCTGCTTTCCATAGTCTTTTATATATTTATCAACTATCTTAGCAGTTACTTTAACATCTATCGGTCTTTTAAATACACTTTTTAATACATACTCTGGCATTATATTTTGTAAATGTTCCGCATCTTCACCAATATAAAATACTGGAAGATTTTCTTCTATTGCCTTATCTCGTATAAAAATCAATTCCTTAGCCTTTACATCTGTATCACTTTCGGTATATAAAAATATAGCTTCATATCTATCCTTTTTTAAGGATATTTG
>JAFOCU010000295.1 GCA_017381055.1 Lachnospiraceae bacterium | reverse complement strand
AATTCCCGATCGGCGGTAAAGTCCGCGAGCGTAAAATACGCAGGATTTGGTGAAATTCCAAAACCGACAGTATAGTCTGGATGAAAGAAGGAGGTTCTAATTATGAACAGTAAAGCAAAAAAAGTAGCTCTAGTTGGAATGCTATGTGCTCTAGCATTCGTCACAGTCGTGGCAATTCGAATTCCTGTCGTTTTGTTCCTTAAGTACGAAGCGAAGGATGTCATCATCGCGTTAGGTGGATTTATATTTGGACCACTTACGTCTCTAATTGTTTCAGTTATAGTTTCCTTTATTGAAATGATTACAATCAGTGATACTGGTTACATAGGTTTCGCAATGAATGTTTTATCTACATGTGCGTTTGCATGTACAGCTGCATTTATTTACAAGAAAAAACATACTATTACTGGCGCCATCACAGGCCTTGTATGCGGTATATTACTTGCAACAGCAGCAATGATTGCATGGAATTATTTCCTTACACCTATTTATATGAACACACCAAGAGAAGTAGTGGCAAAGATGTTAGTTCCATATTTCTTACCATTCAACTTAGGTAAGAACGCTGTAAATGCAGCTCTTGTTCTTCTAATTTATAAGCCAGTTGTTATTGGATTAAGAAAAGCAAAATTACTTGAGAAATAAGTTTTGATTATTGCATACAAAAATGGTATACTAAACTCAGTTAATACATTACGTTAATCGAGGTGCACTATGGCAATTAATGAATCAGCTGAAAACTATTTAGAAACCATACTTATGCTTAGCAAAAAAAAGCCTGTTGTTCGTTCTGTAGATATTGCAAACGAATTAGGCTTTAAGAAATCTAGTGTAAGTGTTGCTATGAAGCATTTGCGTGAAAATAATCATATCACAGTAACAGAAGAGGGCTATATCTATCTAACCGAAAGCGGCCAGAATATTGCCAATATGGTTTTTGAGCGCCACGAAACAATATCTAAATGTCTCGTTTCCTTAGGTGTAGATAAAGAAATTGCAGACGAAGACGCCTGCAAAATCGAACACATATTAAGCCCTGAGAGCTTTGAAGCTATAAAGAAGCATCTTAACTCTCACATCTAAAATATATCATATAGTACCTTTTATAGAAGTTCTTAATCCTAAGAACTTCTATTTTTTTCAAATATCTGAACCACTGCTACCACTGCTGCAAATAGCACTCCCGCTATAGGCCAGATAAGTCCGCAAACCTTCCATGCAATTCCAAAAAATCCCATAGTCAAGAATATCGCTGTTACAATTGTCCAGTATATTGTAGAAACCATTCCTACGATAGATGTACTAGTTTTATTCTCTACAGTGTACTCGCCTTCCTGCAATAATTTCTCAAAGCTTGCATTATTTATACCGGCAATTACAAATAAATTTACACCTAGAGCCACAATAAACAATGTTATACAAAATAGTATTACACTTATAAAATCATTAGCATCAATTACAGCAGCACTAAATAACACCATCGCACCACCAAAGCATGATGCCAATCCTAATATGTTATTTCTTGTATAGATTGGATTATACTGAGCCATTCTCTCTTTAACCATTCCTGTTACGCCATACTCTGTATCGATAACATTCTCTTCCAAATACTGAAACTTCTTAGTTTTAGCTCCACAGCCTATAAATATGCCACACGCGATTCCTACTATAAATAAAAGTAAAATCATACCAATTCCACCTGCTGCATCCTCAGACATTGAAATATAACCTTCCTCTGCAGCTACAGCCAATATAAACATAATTATAGGTGAAATAATACATAAGAACACTCCAAAAGCGATCTTTGGTGCTGTTTCCTTCTTTACTTTAAGGAATTCATTTGCTTCTTCCATAGTAACTCGTCTTGCACCAACTTTGTT
>JAFOCU010000294.1 GCA_017381055.1 Lachnospiraceae bacterium | reverse complement strand
TTATCGTCTTTATGATTGCCAGCATTGTGGCTATTGTCATCTACAAGAATAAAGTTAGCGAGTATCAGGCAGCAATCGACTGGAGAAAACGATATGAGAAGACCGTTGAGGCATAGTATCCAAACTCACCCTGTCCCTTATATGGAAATATCTCAAGAACATTGAATTAATCCTGCATACAATCAATAAGTATCTGAACGATGTACTGCATATATGGCTTAGTCTTTCCTTCTTCAGCAGAAACCTTATCCATCTTTTCGTTTCCGAAGTAAACTAATGCCGATGCAAGAATAGCTACTGTTAAAACTAAGCTTACTAATCTCATTATAATATTGTTACTCTTAATAAACCTTCTCAATTCTCCCATATTAGCACCTCTACTTTACCATATAACTTTCAACAAGGAATTCCTCTTTAAGCTCTATCTCATCACTAACTGTTTCATAAAAGAATATTTTCTTATCTTCTGCGTCTTTTCCTTTTAATCTGTTTCTTAAACTAAGAGTATAATCATAATCTACTGTACTTTTCTTATTAGCAATAGACAATGATATATTTATCTTTAAAGGATTTACATAATATATCTCTTCAGTACCACCACCATCTACAGTTCTCTTTGACGATTCATCTAAGGATATGTCAAAATCTTCCACCATAGTTGATATTACATTACCTTCTGATACATGATCAGCGTATGTACCACTTATATAAAGCGTATCATTGTTACTATCATATGTAATAATTCTCTCTGTTGTTTTAGATGTTGTGGTAAATTCTCTAGTATCTGGATTTATCTGTCCAGTATAAATTATTAAATAATTGCCTTGCTTTTCTATAGTCAGCATCTTTGCTTCCATCAAAACCTGGTCAATCTGATTACGAATTATCTGATAGTCGTTTCTCATATTTACTTCATCGTTCTCTGTTCTAAACATGCTAGTCCCTCGAACAAGCATAACACCCACCATAAGAAGAACTATAGAACCAACTGCCAAGGCAACTATTAATTCAATTAATGAAAATCCTTTATTCTTCATAACCTACTCTCTTTCACACTTACCAGTATTGAAAAATACTTTTAAGTTAATCTCGTAATCATTTCTAGAAATACCTATATAACCTATGCCGCTAGCCATATAATCTGAAGCTACATATCCACCGTCACACTTTACATTGACAATCTTACCTGTGGCCGGGTCGAAGTGAAACTCTAAGCCCTTCTCTTCTGTGACATCTTTAGCTGGCTGCTCCATATTTACTCTATAGGTTATAGATATCTTTGTACCAATCTTTTTCTTTTCTACTAAGACTGTTTCTGTTATCTCTTTATCTACTCCACCGTCTGAAACAATCTTTTTTACATCCTTGTAAAGATATACATAATAATCCTTGCCCTCTTTACCTACTGTTACATACCAGTCACTAGCTGATACACTCATACTTTTTGTTCTACCTAAGCTTATATAATCTTTTATACCTCGCTCTGCATCCTCTACATATGAGCTATCAAGCATAGACACCGTAACTGCCGCTGCTGCCACAAGAACTACCATAATAGCCAAAGTAACTATAAGCTCTATCAATGAAAATCCTCTATTATTTAGTTTTCTTTTTGAACTAGTTTTCTTCATATTTTCTCCAATTTTCAAAGTTTACTAAATCCTTATAGTCAACGTTCTCGATCTTTACCTCTTCGCTACTACCTTCATCTACAGAGCCCATCTTATAAGCCTTAAAGTACTGCTTAAAGGCATACTCCATCTCTACGCCTTCCTCTTCAAATAGCTCTCTACCTAATATAAAGTCTTCAACCATATTAGCATTAGTAGTAATAGTTATATTATCTCCATTAAGGATAATATTTCCTCCTGCTATTAATAAGCCATGGAAATCATTATTAAGAGTTATATTTCCTGTCGTTACTATTATTCCACCATAAACCTCAGGATCCACAACAACAGTACTAGCAGTAGTAATCATCTTTACATAATTCTGTGTAGGTGGTCCGTATGATATATACTTCCCTTCTGGGTTATATGGTCCCGCTGTACTTAAAAAATTCAAATCAATAATATTACTAAGAATTTGTGCCGTTTCTAACTCATTATCATCTGATACTCGATATCCCTTTAAGTCTAATAGTGCCTTCTCTGCACCACCTGATTCTTGGTTCGCATAATATCTATATGCTCCATCATACCATGGTAATGAAGCTAATAAATGTGTAAGTACTGTATATCTGTTTCTTAAATCATATGATATATCCTTATACATCTGCATAGTTGGTAATGTAGAACCTGTTGTATAACTAGGATTACCACCTGATGCCTCCATAAGAATACCTGTAGCATATATCTCAGAACCTGAAGGAAGATTAACATCTACCAATCCTGATCCACCAAATAAACTAGCTGTATATCTTTTTAGATTCTCTCTAATCAACTTAACCTGTGCATTGTTGTTATTACTTGATGATAATACAGCCTCTATAAATAACTTAGAATTTTCTTTTTCACTTCCTGTAGTTGTAATTGTACCATCTGGACCTACAGTACTTTGAGGTGCAAAATTCCAATATAAATATACCATATCATTTACTTCTTTTACCTTGAATGGTTGAGATGGATTTAAGTATGGTCGAGCAAAATAGTTAGTTGGAAGCTCACATATCTTTACTGTTGAGCCTGGCCTACCTGCCGCTTCCTCTAAATCATCCCATGTATCACTAGACATAGGATTTGTCACAGCTGTTGAAAATCCCTTTCCAAGATAATCTGCTGGTATAAGATACGCCTCCTGATCACCTTTTAATGCAAGAGATTCACCTGTCAAATAAGTACCTGCCGACTTAAAATCTATGTAAGCTCTACCACCAAGCCAAAGATATTTTGTACCTATGTTTACAATTGAATTTCTACCATTTACTATAAGAGCACTACTTTCCTTATGACCTGCTGGAGTACTTACTCCCTCTATCATATATCCATAGTACTCACCTCTTATTGTCACCTGACTCTTCTGAGCATCTACAGATAAATCGTCTCTAACAAATGTACTACAGTTAGCATCAATGTCGATAACCGCACCTGCAGTAGCATCCTCTGTAGTACCGCTATTTGTATCAAACATTTTTCTAGTAGCTAAGTTAGTACACCATATATTTGCACTTTCAAATTTTGCACTTGACTGAAATGTGGCGTTACCACCAACTCTGATA
>JAFOCU010000293.1 GCA_017381055.1 Lachnospiraceae bacterium | reverse complement strand
AGAAAGAGAAAATGAAATTCTTATTAAAGCATACGAAAAATGGGGCGGTGATATGGCGAACCATATGCATGGAATGTTTGCGTTTGCTTTATGGGATGATGAGAACGAGAAACTATTCTGCTTAAGAGATCAGTTTGGTACAAAGCCATTTTATTATTATGAGACAGCAGATAGTCAGTTTTTGTATGGCACAATGATTAGAGAAATTATGGACAAGCCTGGTTTTGTGAAAGAGCTCAACGAGGATTTGCTTCAGATATATATGAGTCTTACATATGTTCCAGGTGAGGATACATTCTTTAAGGGTGTTAAGAAGTTGTTGCCAGGTAGATATCTTGTGTGGGAAAAGGGTCAGATAGAGATAAAGAGATATTTTACACCAACATTTGCTCCTGATGAATCAAAGACACTTGAAGAATGGGCAGATATGATACATTCTACAGTTAAGGAAATTTTTAAAGAGGTTAAGAGTGAGGATGAATATGCAGAGTCGTTCTTATCTGGTGGTGTAGATTCATCTTATGTATTAGCTATGTCAGATGTTGAGATGTCAGCTTCTTGTGGATACGAGGAAGAAAGATTTGATGAATCAGTATTAGCAAAGGCAACAGCTGACCTTTTAGGCAGAGGCAACAACAGATGTCTTATAACACCAGAGGAGTATTTTGATATAGTACCATATGTTATGTATAATATGGAGCAACCACTTGGAGATGCATCGGCGATAGCATTTGCATTAGCCTGTAAGAAGACAGCAGAGAGCACAAAGCTTTGCTACTCAGGTGAGGGTGCAGACGAATTCTTTGGCGGTTACAATATGTATCGTAATGCAGAGAGATACGGAGATAATCTTAAGACTTTCTATGTAGGAAATACAAACATTATGAAGGAAGATGAGAAGCAAAAGCTTCTTAAGAATTACAAAGAGGGCTTCCTTCCAATCGATTTAGTTGAGGATATGTATACTGAGATGGAGGGCTTAGATCCATTATCTAAGATGTCAGCCATTGATATTCAGATATGGCTTGAAGGTGATATTTACTTAAATGTAGATAAGATGAGTGAGGCAGCTGGATTGGAGATTAGAATGCCACTTACAGATATGAGAATATTTGATATAGCTTCACATATGCCTTCTAAGTATAAGATTAATGAGGAACACAATAAGGTGGCGTTAAGAACTGCCGCTTCTAAGGTGCTTCCAGAGGAAATTGCTTTTAGAAAGAAGCTTGGATTTATCGTACCTATCAGAGTTTGGATGGCAGATGATAGATATAATGGGGATGTTAAAAAACGTATAACTGGTGAGACAGCGGCAAAATTCTTTGATACAGACCAGGTTAAGGCTATTTGGGAGGAATATGTAACTGTTAACTCAGATAATTGGAGAAAAATATGGACTATCTACACATTTGTAGTGTGGTATGAGGAGTATTTTTGTAAATAGAAGGATATGTTTGCGTAGGGTTCATTAAAGAGCAAGGAGGAAAATTGGTGGGAAAAAGAAAAAAACAAAAGATTACATTATTTATAATGATGATTATTTTATCTATTGCTTATATGGGCTGGAGAATTTTTGTGACAACGCCTTTTGATGTAGGAGGCGCATCCATAGTTTTGGCGACAGTCTTGCTTTTGGTAGAGTTTGTAAATATTACCGTTAGTTATGGACATTTGGCTTTTACGGGTGAAGGTAAGGGAATGCCAAGTGTACGATTGGTTAGTGAAGGTAAGCATACATATGTCACATTTAATGAAGGAAAAGTAGGGTCAATTCCAAATGGTTTGGAAGGCTTGGTAAATCAGTATAAGGATTGTCTAGTTAATTCAAAAATATATTGGCTTAGAATTATATGTAGATTTGGGTATATTATTATTCCAGTTATAGCAAGTATATTTGGTTTGGTTATTTTTGATACTAAATTTGCGTATATGATATACGTATGGGCAGCCTTTTACTTTATTTTCACATTAGTAGTAAAAGGGATATCTAATGGTTATAGAAATATTCGAGTGAATAATTTTTATGATACAGGATTACTTGGAAATACACTTGTACCAGTAGTTTTGGAAAAGCTAAGACTTAAGAAGAGTAGTAGAATATCAAAAAAACATAGATGGGGATATATTGTGCCTAATGTGTTGCTACTTGTTTTATCAATTGTAGCAGTAGTTATGTGTCTTATTAGAGCTGATAAAGCTATGACTAGCACTCAATTAGTTACAATAAAAAATATTGGTTTATATTATATAGTTATATTAATTTGGCTTATTCATAATGTGTACGTTCTTGTAATCACAATGTTTTTTTTATTTGGAAGAAAGAGAGAACGACAGTTAGAACGTCATGAGATAGCTGTTGATGCATTAGTTAAGAGTGATGATGTGTTCTTTGAGGGAACAACAATTGACCTAACAGAAGGTGGAATTAGTATTAAGACAGGTTTTCCAGAGTATATCCATGATGATGATGTGGTAGAAATTATATGTAAAGCACCTGATAAAGATGTTTCTGTTAGATTTAAGGCAAAGGTGGTTTATTCAACCAATTATGGTGAGGAATATAAGTATGCTTTTTGTATAGTGGATATAGATGAGGAAAATAAAAACGCATATAAAGATATAATGTATAATAGAAAGCCATCATATAGAAAGATACAGTGGGTAGATGCAAGTATTTTAGGGGAAATATTTACTATTATCAAAAAGAGGAAAAAGAAGAGAACTAGAAATGTTAGAAGATTAGCAAGGCTTGCACTGTATAAGGAATTAAAAACAACAACAAATAGAGATGTTTTATTGTATAACTTTAGCTATGAATTTATGTTGCTTGGACATAAGAAAAAGCAAAAAATAGACAGAGAGATTGAGGTTATATTTGAAGATGGTCTGGTGGTAAAGGGTAGCCGTGAGTATGAGAAGCTATCATTCCCTGATACAGACAGAGTTGTAGTGCTATATCAAGTAACGAATATAGAAGAGTTTATTAAGAATAAAAATTTAAAACCATTGCTAAGCAAATGGTCCGAAGAATATAAGAGTAATATTTCAGAAGATAAGTAAATAATATGTACTTTAGGAGGAAGGTATGAGTATAAAGAGGGTTGGAGTAGCAAGTGTAGTATTTAGATTATGCGCAGTATTATTTGCGTTTGAGGTTATTAATTTATTTGTTTTAGAAAGCTCAAAGGGTATTTTGGAACGTAAAGCAAATATTTTACCAATGTTTGGGTTATTATTAATATTACCATATATAATAGTAAGTGGCTTATATATTAAGAAGGCGTTAAAAGAAAATGATTTAAGCAAGATGGCAATTCCTCATGCAGTATTTGCAGTGGTTATAATGGCTGTTGCGGCTGGATTTTTCTCATTAATTAGAGTGGCTAAGCTTAATGTATTAGCTATAGTGGTAGTGGCTGTGCTTGGGGCATACATAATTGGTTATCTTATTTTCTATAAGGTTAAGAAAGATGAGATAAAGAAAATGACAGCAAATGCATCTGAGACATTAAAAACAGAAGTAATAGCTAAGGAAGAGTACAAGATGCTTGTAAAGATTCTTGGAGTATCTTTAGTTGGAGCTGCAGCTATTGATGAGTTTATTTATCTTGAAAAGTTAAGTGATAGCCTTATACTTATAGGCATTTATATGGTTATAATGTTTGTAACTACAAGAGTGATATTTAAGTCAATAGATAAGAAGTAAAAACAGATTGTTATTATATAGAACAGGTCGTCAAACGCGGCCTGTTCTTTTTGTAATATGGGATAGATTTTAAAGGAAGTTTTTCTATACTATAAAAATTATTTTGATAAAAAATTATCAAATGTTCTTGACAATATACGGTTTATATTATATCTTATCTATGTGGTTAGTGATGACTAACACGAAGTAGACGAGACGGATAAGAGTTAGAAATAACGTATTCGGTAAAAGATTATAGAACTAATATGGAATTGGGTTAAGAAAAAGGAGGACGTAATATGGATTTATGTAATGCTATTTTAGGTGAAGAATATATTGTAAGAGATATTGTAACAGAAGATGAGGAGCTTAATTCCTTCTTGTTTTCCTTGGGTTGTTATGGGGGAGAACCAATCACAGTTGTGACACGTAAGAGAAATAGTTGCGTAGTATCTATAAAGGATGCAAGATACAATATTGACAATGAGCTTGCTAAGGCTATAGCGGTATAGATAGTAGCCGTATAGATATAAGAGGAAGTAGTTGAGATATAGATAGAGTTAGAGTTCTTAACTGGAACTCTTAACTTTTGGATAGCAGTTAGTTTAGACTAACAGGTATAATTTATGACTAACGAAATAAAAGATGTT
>JAFOCU010000292.1 GCA_017381055.1 Lachnospiraceae bacterium | reverse complement strand
TAAAACAAAATCCAAGGTGTTAGCCTTGGACTTTGTCTACAGTCTGAGTCACCCAATTAATTGGGTGACTTTAATATACTTAAAATATCTTAAAAATTTCTTGATATAATTCTTAATATTTTCTTAATTATAAATATAGCTGTGTTTTTCCTTACTGTACATCCGACCAGCTTTCAATTACATCTTCAACTACATAATTATCTTCATAATATGTATACTCTCGATTCTCCTTCTGAAGTGGTCCTACTAAATCTATATGGTCTGCATTCTGTTCTCTTGCATCCCAGTTTCCACGATTATACTTGTACTCAATTCCCGATAATTCAGGACCAGTCATTGTATACTCATAAGTATAATCGCCAACTTTTGTCATGATGTATTTCTCATCTGCAACAGTCCAATTATCAAATGTACCGATAATATAAATTGGTTCATCTGGTGTATTCTCTGGTACAGTCAATCTAAATGTTACTGTGAAATCTTTAGCCTGTTCCTGTACGAATTCACTTTCATTTATAGGATTCTTATCTGAATCATATTTTAAGATTAATGACTCATATGCCTTAAGCTCATAGCTTCCAGCCTCTATATCCTTATCGTTATATAAATCCTTACCGCCTACATTTAAAGTAATAGTCTTATCCTTTGCCCTCTGATTATGAACTACAAGATATTGTCCATTTTCATCTGAAACCTTGTAAGCATATAAGCCTTCGCCTCCCATGCCTAGAGTCTCATATGTACCGTTGTAAAATGTCTTATGCTCATTTCTTATGGCAATAAGCTTCTTATAATGATTAAGCATACTGTTGTCGTCTGATTTTTCTTCCTCAACTGATATACCATCATCAGCAACTACATACTTAAGCTCTGGATTAAAGAAAATATCTGTCATCTTAGTCATATATTTTCCATCAGCACTCTTGTACCAATCAAATGGCTCTCTACGGTTATCGTCTGGCTTCTGTCCTGCCTGACCAATTTCTTCACCATAATATATAAATGGTGTTCCTGCTAATGTAAACTGTACAGTTGCTGCAAGCTTAGCCTTCTCCACTGAATTAACTCTTGTAACAACTCTATCCATATCATGGTTACCAATCATTACCGAATCAATCATAATAGCATTAACATCTGTAGACTCAACCTTGCTAGTATATCTTTCTCGCATCTTATTCATTTGATCTACAATGTCAATATACTGTCCCTTAGACATACTTAAAATCGCATCTGCTGCGATAAAGTTAAATGAAGATGGCATAGCCTCATAATATCTTCCAACCTCAGCATACTCTGTAGTCCAGTTTTCACCAACTATAAATGCCTCTTTATTAATATCTGCTACAAAATTAGTAAACTCTGTCCACCAGCTTAAAGTAACCTTTATATCTGCATCGATTTCCTTAGATCCATCCAATCTAAATCCATCAACTCCATGCTCAAGCCAGAACTTTGCTACATTCTTAATTTCATCTCTAACAGCCTGCTTATTATAATTTAAGTCTGGCATTATCTTATCGTAATGAGCGTAGTAATACATTCCAGTTTCTTCATCCTGTCTCCAGCTTGAATATGTAGAATCCTTCTCTTCTACAGGAATCTTATCTGCTATACTATAGAATTCTCTATACTTGCTAGACTCATCAGCTAATGCTTCCTTAAACCATGCATTTGAACTAGAAGTATGATTTACTACGAAATCAATTATTACCTTTATACCCTTTTCATGACAAGCATTTACGAGAGAATCAAACTCTTCCATAGTTCCATAATCTGGATTTGGTGCATAGTAATCTACTACATCATATCCATGATAAGTCGTAGACTCCATCATAGGCATAAGCCAAATAGCTCCGATGCCTAACTCCTTAAGATAATCAAGGTTCTCCTCGATACCCTTAAAATCACCAATGCCATCGCCATTGCTATCAGCAAAGCTTCTTACAAAAATCTCATAAAATACTGTTGTTTCCGCCCACTCTGGATTGATACCGATAACATTATCCTCTCCTTTTCCTTCTGTTTGAGCTGTTTTTTCTCCCTTCTTATCACTGCCGCATGCACATAATCCTATAGCCATACACGCAACAAGAAGAAGAGATAAAATCCTTCTTTTCATAAATATACTCCTTTCAGTTTTAAGAATTTTAGATAATATGTTTACACTCTTAAAAACACTATTATTTTATCATAATAAAAATAGGGTGTCAACGACACCCCATTTTCCTGATTGTTTCTTTTAACTCTTGTAACAATATTCTTGCATCATTTATAACATTTACATCACAAGCTACTACTTTTAACATTTTCTCTCCAACTTCTCTCTTAATATCTCATTCACTTTTCCAGGGTCCCCTTTACCCTTCATCTTCTTCATAACTTGACCCACTAGATACCCAAATGCCTTATCCTTACCACCATAGAAATCTTCTACTACATTTGCGCATTCTACTAAGACCTCAGACACCGCTGCCTCTATAGCTCCCGAATCTGATACCATCATAAGTCCATGCTCCTTCATATACCCTAAAGGCTCTACATTTGTTCTAAACACCTCTTCGAATACCACCTTGGCATTTCCCTGATTTATCTTTCCATCAGTTACTACATTAATAATATCTGCAAGATACTTAGGTGTAAAATTAATGTCCTCCGGATCCATTCGTTCTTCCTTAAGAAGTCTAAATACCTCTCCAATAAACCAGTTAGATGCCTTCTTAGGATTACCACAAAGTCTCACTACTTCCTCAAAATACTCTGCTATTTTTTTACTCTCCGTGAGTAAACTCGCATCATATTCTGGTAACTCATATTCTCTGATATATCTTTCCTTTTTTGCATCTGCAAACTCAGGCTGATTACTTTCTATCTTTTTAATAAAACTATCTTCTATGCATATCTTCACAAGATCTGGCTCTGGGAAATATCTATAATCCTTAGCATCCTCCTTAGAACGCATAGAGTACGATTCCATCTTTATATCATCCCATCGTCTTGTCTCTAATACAACCTCTTCGCCTTTTTCAATAATCCCTATTTGTCGTATTTTTTCATTCTCTATAGCATTAGTAATAGCTCTAAAAGAATTAAGGTTTTTCATCTCAGTTCTAGTACCTAATTTCTCACTTCCCTTTTTTCTAACAGATAAATTCACATCAACACGCATAGAGCCTTCCTGCAATTTGCAATCAGATATTCCAAGGTACTGACATATCATTTTAAGCTTCTCTAAATATCCTATAACCTCATTAGCATTTCTCATATCTGGCTCTGATACTACTTCTATAAGAGGCACACCACTTCTATTATAATCAACTAAAGACACACCTGCTTCCTCATCATGAATAAGCTTTCCTGCGTCCTCTTCCATATGCATTTCATGAATTCCAATGGTCTTTTTGCCATCTTCTGTTTCTATAACCAAACTTCCATTTACGCATATAGGAGCATACAACTGTGATATCTGATAATTTTGTGGATTATCAGGATAGAAATAATTCTTTCTATCAAATCCACATACTTTATTAATCTCACAATTAGTAGCTCTACCTAAAGCAATTGCATACTCTACGACCTTTTTATTTAATACAGGCAATGCTCCAGGCATTCCTGTACATACAGGGCAAGTATGCGCATTAACTGCACCGCCAAAACTTGTCTTGCAACCACAAAAAATTTTTGTCTTAGTTGCTAACTCAATATGCACTTCTAAGCCAATAACTGTTTCATAATTTTCTATATCTATTAAATTATTATCCTTTTCACCAATTATTGTCTCGTTCTCATTACCCATAATTTACTCGCCCTCCTCTCTTATTTTTTCATAAGCTACTGCCATATTCATAAGCTTATAATCATCAAATGCTTTTCCTATAAATTGCACACCTATAGGCATATTATCACTTTCTCCACAAGGCACACTTATAGCCGGTAGCCCACATAAATTTGCCGCTACTGTATAGACATCTGACATATACATTTTTAAAGTATCATCTAAACTACTTCCCATCTTTGGCGCTATAGTAGGTGCCACTGGCGAAAGTATCATATCATACTTTTCAAATGCTTCATCAAACTCTTCTTTTATCAATCGTCTCACTTTAAGAGCCTTAAGATAATATTCATCATAATATCCCTCACTAAGCACAAATGTACCGAGTAATATTCTTCTCTTAACTTCTTCTCCAAAACCTTTAGTTCTGCTTAACCTATACATTTCATCAAGACTTGAATATTCTTCACATCTAAAACCGTATTTTACGCCGTCAAATCTCTCAAGATTTGAACTCGCTTCACCAGAAGCAATAATATAATAAGTCGGCACTACATACTCTGCAAACTTTAAAGAAAAATACTCCACTACAGCACCTGCTTTTTTTAATTCCTCTGCCGCATTAAGTACTTTTTCTTTTACAGCTTCGTCGATACCTTCATTAAAATATTCTTCTGGAATACCAATCTTTTTTCCCACAAGAATTTCATTAGCAGATTTTACTTCATCCTTTTCTGCTAATTCTATATTATCCACATTACCTTTTATGTCTATCTTAAACTTTCCACATATATCAACTGTGTTCTCCTCATTTGACATATTACACTGTCTCATCTCATCTAACGACACACTTGTGCTATCCTTAACGTCATATCCCTGAATAATATTATAAAGAGCTATCACATCATTCACATCTTTTCCAATAGGACCAATCTGATCCAACGAAGATGCAAATGCAACCAAACCATATCTAGACACACTTCCATAACTAGGCTTTAATCCTACAACTCCACAATGAGATGCTGGCTGTCTTATAGAACCACCTGTGTCCGAACCCAATGCAAGCGGAACCATACCTGCTGCTACCGCTGCCACAGAACCTCCAGAAGAACCTCCTGGTACACACTCTATATTTACAGGATTTTTTGTTGCACCAAAAGCAGAGTACTCTGTTGTAGACCCAAACGCAAATTCATCCATATTTGTTTTGCCTATAATTACAAGTCCAGCTTCATTTAACTTTTCTACAACAAACGAGTCATAAGTAGGTCCAAAATTTTCAAGCATCTTAGATGCACAAGTAGTTCTGATTCCCTTAGTGCATATATTATCCTTAACGGCAATAGGTACTCCTGCAAGCTTGCTTTCAAATTTACCACTATCGATGCCAACCTGCACCTCTTCCACTCGCTTATATAAATACTCTTTATCAATAGTTATAAATGCATTAATTTCTTTGTCTTTTTCTTCTATAACATTTAAATATGCATCTACAGCTTCCTTTACACTTATCACACCTGACTGTATATTTTTAGAAAGCTCCAATGCACTCATATTCAAAATATCCATCTTAACCTCCTATACAGTCTTTGGAACAACAAACATATTATCTTTAGTTACAGGACCATTTACAATAGTTCTCTCCACTGCTTCGTCTTCTTCAACAACTTCGTCTTCTCTTAAAACATTGTTTATAGGTAACACATTAACAAGTGGCTCCACACCATCTGTATCTATCTCATTAAGCTTACTAACATATTCAAGAATTTTATCCATCTCTTTCATTGCCTTAGCGCGCTCCTCTTCTGTAAGAGAAAGCTTGGATAAATTCTCTATTCTATTCATCATATTATTATCAATCTTTCTTTCTACCATAATTCAACATCCTCATATTCCTACGAAATTTCATACTAAGCATTATAACACACTTTGCTTTTATTCTCATTATATTTGCATATTAGTATGCATATCTTTTACAGAAAGAGACTAACTAATTTTGTTGAATCATCAACTTTATTAGTTAGTCTCTTTATTATTTTACACGCCCTATTATCGTTAAAATAGTCCTTTATTTAGCTATCGAATATAAAGCCTTATATATTCCATTCATAGCTATAAGTTCCTCATGTGTACCCTGCTCTTCAATACCGTTTTCAGTAAGCACAAGAATTCTCTTTGCATTTCTTATAGTTGAAAGTCTATGAGCTATTACAAATGTTGTTCTATTCTTTGCGAGCTTCTCTAATGATTCCTGCACCACCTTTTCGCTCTCATTATCAAGAGCTGAAGTCGCCTCATCAAATATAAGAATTGGAGGATTCTTTAAAAATACTCTTGCGATAGATAATCTCTGCTTCTGTCCACCAGAAAGCTTAACACCTCTCTGGCCAATATAAGTATCATATCCATCTGGAAGCCCCATAATAAATTCATGAGCATTTGCACTCTTTGCTGCCTCTATAATTTCCTCATCAGTTGCGTCTGGCTTACCATATCTAATGTTTTCTTTAACACTTCCAACGAATAAATATACATCCTGCTGTACCACACCGATATTCTGTCTTAAGCATTTTAACTTAATGTCTCTTATATCGATATCATCAACTTTTATACTACCTTCACTTACTTCATAAAATCTTGGAATAAGACTACAAAGCGTTGTCTTACCTGCTCCCGAAGATCCAACAAGTGCAACATATTCTCCCTTATCTACCTTAAGATTAACATTACTTAAAACATTTTCCAAATCTGCCTCATACTTAAAGCTCACATTTTCAAAAGAAACTCTTCCCTGAACCTTATCAAGCTCCATAGCATTTTCACTATCCTTAATCTCAGGCTCTATAGCCATAATATCAAGAAATCTTTCGTATCCTGTCATACCATTTTGGAACTGCTCAGCAAAATTAATAAGCGTTTTAACTGGCTCTGTAAAATTACTTATATAAAGCAAAAATGTAAGTAAATCTGTTGTCTTTAAAGAACCATCATTTAAAAGAATTGCTCCTGTAACCATAACAATCACTGTAATCATAGTAACAAAAGCACCAAGCCCTGAATGATATCTACCCATATATAAGTAGCTATCCTTCTTACTCTCTAAAAATCTATCATTACCCGCTATAAATTTCTGCTGCTCTATATCTTCGTTTGCAAATGATTTTACAACTCTAATACCTGATAAATTGTCTTCAATACCTGCATTAATATCAGCTACCTTTGCACGATTATTTTTGAACGCTCTCTTCATTTTTCTATTGAGAGTATAAGCATATACAACCATTATAGGAATTATAGCAAATGCAGCTATGGCAAGCTTCACATTAATAATCAAAAGAACTATCAGCGAACCTACAAGCTTAATTGTAGATATAACTATTTCCTCTGGTCCATGATGAAGTAACTCCGTAATATCAAACAAATCATTAGTGATTCTACTCATCAACTGTCCAACTTTCTGATTATCATAAAATGAAAATGATAACTTTTGAAAATGACCAAAAATTTCATTTCGCATATCATACTCAATTTTTGCACCCATTACATGACCATAATTTGCAATGTAATAATTGCTGTAACACTGAATCAAAACTAAGCTCACCATTATTACGGCACAGATGGCAACACCTTCCAACATAACGTTTCTTGGTTTATACACAAGTGTACCTGTCACATATCTAATTATAAGTGGCAAAATAAGTGTAGTTACTGCACCTAAAAAAGCAAAAAACATATCTGTAAAGAACACTTTCTTATAAGGCTTATAATAACTTATAAGACGCTTCCACTTATTAGGGTATTTAATATTAATCTCATTATTTGTACTACTCACAATATCCATCTCCTTAATTTTATAGAATCAATCTATATAATAATATTATTATTTCTCAAAAGTATTTTGCCATTATAACATTTTTCTTGTTTCTTGTAAAATACCCTTTTTATCTACAAACAAATACCTTTTTATATCTCTTCTCAACCCAAAATTTTACAACAAAAAAAGAAATGCCAAATCTTTAGCATTTCTACAAATAAAAAGTGCCTGGTTCCGGAATCGAACCAGAGACACGAAGATAACAACGTCACCACGTCCGAACATGTCAGGAGTAAGGTTGC
>JAFOCU010000291.1 GCA_017381055.1 Lachnospiraceae bacterium | reverse complement strand
TTTCATATATATAAATAAAAAAGGAAAATGTGTCATATGGAATTGGTGAAGAAAAGTATACATATGAATAGGCTTAAAAACAGAGTACAAAGCGAGATAACCTTGGATGATGATTTTATCGTACCTGACACTAAGTCTGATATAAATGGGGTCATTACTAGCGAGGGTGAGGTGGCCATAGATTACGTAGGGGTAAGTGATGGCAAAGTAAATGTGAGAGGAAGGCTTATTTTTAGAATTCTTTATATGTGTAATGAGTCGGATAGGCGACTTCACAATATGGGCGGTGAGCTTGAGTTTGATGAAAATATGCTTCTAAAGGATGTAACGGAAGGGGATAATGTAAATGTAAAATGGGACATAGAGGATTTATCCATTGGCATTATTAATACAAGAAAAATTAGTGCTAAAGCGGTGGTAAGCCTAGAGGCTATGGCTGAAAATATATATGATATGGATATGGTGTGCGATATAGATAAAAATGTGGAGGGCAATATTGATTTTATCAAAAAGGATATAGAGGTTAGTCAGATTGCTGTAAGCAAAAGGGATGTAATAAGGGTTAGGAAGGAGTTAGATATTCCATCCAATAGAGGAAATATACAAAGTGTTTTATGGAGTACAGTTAGACTAAAAAATACGTCTGTAAAGCTTATGGATAGACAGCTTGCTATATCAGGGGAGATAAGCGTGGTGGTTCTTTACGAGAGCGAAGAAAATGCTATGGTGCAGTGGATGGAGACAGCGGTTCCATTTAGCGAGAGCATAGATATAGCCTGTAGTGAGGATATGATTCCAGATATAGATATTAGTGTGTCTAGTGCGAATCTAGTTCCAAAGCCAGACAGTGATGGAGAGCAGAGAATTCTAGATTTAGATATGAGTATTGAGTTGGGAATTAAGATATATAAGGAGGAAAGTATAAGCTTTATAAGCGATATGTATTCTACTGCTTGCGAATTGGTGCCTACGGTTAAAAGGATTACATATAATTCTATTCAATTTAAAAATATGTCTAAAGCCAAGGTTAGTGACAGGCTAAAACTTGATAATACAAATGGTAATGTAATGCAGGTTTTTGGTAGTGATGGAATAGTAAAAATTGACGATGTTAGGGTAAATGAATTTGATAATAATATCGTCATAGAAGGCGTCGTTTATGTGAATATTATGTATATTTCATCGGATGATTCCAAGCCTGTATGCGTGGCAAAGCAGGTTATTCCATTTAATCATGAGGCGCTAGTAAATGGTGTATCAAAGGATTCTATGATATTTATTAGACCATCCTTAGAACAGCTTACAACAGTGATGGTGGGCAATAATGAGATAGAGGCAAAGGCTGTAGTGGTTCTCGATATTTTAGCTATGAATTCTATGGAAGCGGAGATTATAGAAGATGTAACAGAGCAGCCATTTGATATAGAGAAGATAAAAGCGATTCCTTGTATGGTGGGATATATGGTTAAAAGAGGGGATAGCTTGTGGAAAATTGCAAAGAAGTATTATACAACCGTGGATAACATAAAAATGGTTAATGAACTCACGGGTGATGAGGCTAAGGAAGGACAAATGTTGTTAGTAGTTAAGGAAAGTCATTAGAAACACTTGGGATGGTAATAATTTAGATTATATATAATATAGACATATAAAAAACTAGCGGATGATTTCAACCGCTAGTTTTTATTTTATCGTAGTTTATGTAGTAATTACGATTTAGTTTATATTATGCTTCTACGCTTTCAGTTGTAGCTGAGTTTTCGTTCTTGTAGTTCTCAAACTTCTCTAATACAGCTGCATATGTCTTCTGAGAAATGTCTGGTAATTCCTTGCCCCATGTCTCTGTAGCCTGCTTAAAGCCCTTCTTGAAAGCTTCTAACATATCATCCATCTTCTCGCTGTCGCCACCTGATAAAGCAACTGCCATATCAAAGATTCTCTGTGATGTCTGGTTAACACCCCAGTATCCGTCTTCAGAAATAGCTTCCTGAGCTGCCTCAGCTGTAGCCTTGTCCACTGTGAACTCACCACTTGCAAGGAACTTCCACATATTATCTGCATCTGTAATCTTCTGTCCCTGCTGTAAGAACATTTTCTCTACTAAGCTTCTAAGCTGAGATACTCTTGCATCTGCATCAGCCTTAAGCTTTTCTACTAAAGAAGCACGCTCCTTCTCAGACATATTCTTGATGTTTGAGCTTTCGTATACAACACCCTCAGCTGCCTGAGTTGTAGTTGTAGAGCTTGTGCTTGCAGTATCTTCTGTCTTTGTAGTATTAGCATCTGTTTTGTTTTCTGTTTTTGTCTTATCATTCTTATAAGTTGACTTGTAAGTCACAGTTGTTGAAGAATAAGCGCTATTGATTTCACTTGTACTCATAATTTGACTCCATTCTGCCCTGTGGGCCACTGGTACCCTCCTTGGTACATTAATAAGTTACATGATTTGTATAGTTTTTTGATGACAATCGCCTAGTGATTGCTATCTGTTTTGATAGAAGGCATATTAATGCCTATCATCTAGTTTCTTATTACATCGGATGTTTTGATAATAAACTTTATACCTAAATAATATTTTTTACAATTTTTTTGATAAGAAAATATAAAGCTTTTATCTATTTATAGATTATCAAATCCCATTTTCTTTCTTATGTCACGTTCCTGGTTGTCAATATGAAGTAAGATTGATTTAACAGCTAATTCTTTATCTCTATTTTTTATAGCTTCATAAATATTCATATGCTCTTCTACTAAGCGATTCCAGGCTTCTTTATTTTTAATATATTCAAATCTATAGCGATACATTTGCTCGCTAATGTTATTAAGAATCTGAATAAGTCGGTTATTGCCTGTTGATTTGTAAATGATATCATGGAAGCTTACATCTACAGATGCTATGTCTGAAGTGGCCTTGGCATCAATAGAGTGTTTGAAAGCATCTATATTTTCGTGCAAAAGCTCAAGAGTTTCTTCTGTCATTTTGTCGCAAGCAAGGCGAATAGCAAGAACCTCTAATGAACGTCTAACTTCGAGAACATCACGTAAATCTTCAGCGCTGATATTGGCTACTTCAGCACCCTTACGAGGTGTGTTTACAACTAAACCTTCTAGCTCAAGCTTTCTTATAGCCTCTCTAATAGGAGTTCTGCTTACCCCTAATTTGTCAGCAAGTTTGATTTCCATAAGTCGCTCTCCTGGAGATAATTCTCCAGTGAGAATAGCATTTCTTAAAGTGTTAAATACTACATCTCTAAGAGGGAGATATTCATCCATTTTTAAACTAATATCTTTCATCTCCGTTGCCTCCGTCTGTTAAGTAGACTTGTCTTCCAAGATCTGATTCCTTGAAGAAACTGTAAGCTGCCTTAGCAGCGTTTCTATCATTAAATATACCAAATACAGTAGGACCACTACCGCTCATCATAGAGCCTAAGGCACCTAATTCTATCATTTTATTCTTTATCTCAGTGATAATAGGATATTCAGCCTCTGTTACAGTCGCTAAAACGTTCCCCATTTTGTTTGTCATTTCTAAAAGATTGCCAGCTTCAATTGCTTCAATCATACCGTCGATATCTGGGTGATATTCATTATTTGCCGCATCAAGCTTGCCATATACAAGCTTAGTAGACACGTTGATAGGTGGCTTAACAAGTAAGATAATGCACTGTGGCATAGGAGAAAGTGGAGTTAAAATCTCGCCGATTCCTTCAGATAATGCTGTAC
This sequence comes from Lachnospiraceae bacterium, assembly GCA_017381055.1. Lineage (GTDB taxonomy): Bacteria > Bacillota > Clostridia > Lachnospirales > Lachnospiraceae > SVEL01. The sequence continues at coordinate 7,405 of JAFOCU010000291.1, read as the reverse complement.
CACCATCTATACAGTAAGGGATGTCGGCACCAAGTGTAACACCACGCTTCTTTAATTCCTCATTAGTAAGGTGTAAGCCAAAGAGCTTGTTAACACCTTTAAGTACTGCCGCAGCATCAGCGCTACCGCCAGCCATACCAGCAGCAACAGGAATCATTTTTTTAATCTTGATTCTAATATGGGCAGAAATGTAAAATTCCTCCATAAGAAGTAAAGCTGCCTTGTAAGCTAAATTATTCTCATTATTTGGTAAATATCTTAAGTTTGTTTCAATTTCAATCTCAGGCTTGCCTGTTGCCGACTGGCCTAAATTGATGATTTCAATATTGTCATAGAGACCAACAGATTGCATAATCATACGAACCTCATGGTATCCATCTTCACGTTTTCTTAATACATCTAGTGCCAAGTTGATTTTTCCGTGGGCACGAACTCTAATAAAATTCATAGGGGGAAGTCCTTTCCTTGTTTGTTAAGCTAATTATATAGAGGTTTAGGTATAAAATCAAGGATAAATTGTATACAAGATACAATAGGGAAATATTGTATTTGAAGATAATGTAAATGAATAAATGTAGGAAAATTGAGGAAGTCTAAGGGGAGGAAGTTTTTTTGTGGTTTTTCTACCTATGGGGTCAAAAAAACTAAATTAGGTAGAGACAATGAGGCATAGAAGAAAATAATCTCTACCTAAATGGGGATAAAAAACAAGAATGGTAAGAGAAGATGAGGCATAGAGGAAAATAATCTCTACCTAAATAGGGATAAAAGACAAAATTGGTAAGAGAAGATGAGGTATAGAGGAAAATAATCTCTACCTAAAAAGAGATAAAAAACAAGAATGGTAAGAGAAGATGAGGTATAGAGGAAAATAATCTCTACCTAAAAAGAGATAAAAAACAAGAATAGTAAGAGAAGATGAGGCATAGAGGAAAATAATCTCTACCTAAAAAGAGATAAAAAACAAGAATGGTAAGAGAAGATGAGACATAGAGGAAAATAATCTCTACCTAAACGGGGAAAAAAAGTAAGAATAGTAAGAGAAGATGAGGCATAGAGGAAAATAATCTCTACCTAAATAGGGATAAAAAACAAAATTGGTAAGAGAAAGGCGGGTATATATGATAAGTAGAAGTTTGAAAGAGAATATGCAGCTCATCGATGAGCGTATAAAAGATTGTGATGATATTAAGTGTAGAAAAATGAAGCTTGGTCAAGTAGAAAAGGTTGAAGCTTGCATATATTATGTGGAGGTGGCAGTTAATAATTTGACTATAGAGGAAACAGTTATAGGCAAGTTGATAAACAGGCTTTGGAATATGAATCCGGAAGAGCAGTATGAATATATAAAGGATAATGCCCTGGGTATTACTGATGTAAAGGAATTATCAGATATAAATGAAGTAATTATGGGAATCATGATTGGAGATGGAGTAGTTCTTATAGATGGCTACAATAAGGCTGTTAAGATTAAGAGTCAAGGTTATCCTAGAATGGGTGTTACGGAAACTGAGATGGAGAAGGTTATGCGAGGCTCCAAGGAGGGTTTTTCTGATTCTGTTAAGACTAATACTGCTCTAGTAAGAAGAAGGATTAGAAGTGATAAGTTAAAGGTGAAGGAAAAGATAATCGGAGATATATCTAATACAACAGTAGCTGTAGTATATGCGGAAGGAATAGCGAGGGATAGTGTACTAAAAGAAATAGATAATAGATTATCAAGCTTAAGTATTGAGGGATTAATGGATACGGGAATAATTGAACAGTTAATGGAGGAGTCGGTATTATCACCGTTTCCGCAATATCAGACAACGGAACGACCGGACAAGGCTGCTATGGAGATTTTAAATGGAAGAGTGGCATTGTTTGTTGATAATACGCCAGTTGCTTTACTGCTTCCTACCTCTTATGGAAGCTTCTTTCAGACTGCAGATGATTATTATAATAGATTTCAGATAGTGTCTTTTGAAAGAATTATCAGATATGTTGCGGCGATTATTGCAATGACATTTCCTGCTTTCTATTTAGCGGCGATTAATTATCATCCAGAGATATTGCCCACAAATCTTATTATGACTCTCCAGTCTGCTAGGGTGAGTGTGCCATTTCCGGCATTTATAGAAGTACTTATAATGGAGTTGTCTTTTGAATTGTTAAGGGAAGCTGGAGTAAGGATTCCCGGACCAATGGGCAGCACTATAGGAATTGTTGGTGGTCTAATTATTGGACAGGCAGCAGTGAGTGCAGGAGTGGTAAGCCCTATTATTGTTATAGTGGTTGCAGTGACAGCATTAGCTTCTTTTGCAATTCCAAATGATGAATTGTCATCAGCATTTAGGTTACTTAAATATTTTGCTATAGTGTTGGCGGCATTTTATGGATTCTTTGGAATTATTATGGCGCTATTATTTGTGGTAGGACATTTGTGTAGATTAAAGAGCTTTGGATTTCCTTATATGATGCCTTATGTGGCAGCAGATATAAATAAAAAAAGAGATTTAAAGGATAGTGTGATTAGATATCCAATAAAAAGTTTGTCTTGGAAATCTGTATATGCAGATCGAAAAAATAGAAAAGGGAGATATTAAGTTTTTGTAGAAGAAATTAAAAAGGGAGAAACGAATATGTTTTCACAGAATGGGAAAATATCAGATAGGCAATTATTTCGAATGATAATAGTGGGGGCCTTAGGGCCTTCTCTTCTTATATGCCCAAGGCTTATAAGTGGATTGGGAAGTTTAGGATTTTTTGCGTATGTTTTGGCGGCTATATTAGGTGCGGGTTATATATTTTTGATGTTTTATTTTAGGAAGAAAATTAGCAATAGTATATTGGGAAATATGATGGAAGGTTTTTTTAGAACTATAGGTGTAGCTAGATTGTTTTTGGTGGCAGCAGGAGGATTGTATATTATAACAGATGTGGTAAGTAGGATATTGTTGCCAAGGACCAACGAGCTAATGGTATTGCTGCTTATAGGAGCGTTACTTGTATATTGGATGGAAAGCGGAATTGAATGTATGGGAAGGGCAATGGAGTTATTGTTTTATTGGGTGCTGGTTCCTATAGTTATATCCTTGGTGGTGGCGCTGCCTAATGTTAGGTTAGGAAATATGGGATTGTTAAATAAGAAATTTGAAGGTCTAGCATCGGTAATGACTAATCATGAAGGCATGACTTTGTTTAATGGGGTGGGTTCTTCTAGTGTTATAATATATTTCATTAAAATAGTCTTGATTATATGGTTTATATTTACCCCAGCAGAATTGGTATGGTTATTTAAGGGTGAGTTTGTTAATAAAAAAATGAATGGTGCCATATGGAAAGGTTTCGGATTCTTTTGGACGGCTAATATAATCTGCTATGGAATCGTGTTGGGTATATATGGAGTAAATGGATTAATAGGAATTGATACGTATCCACTTATAAAGGTAATGCAGATAAGTGGGGTACCAGGAGATTTCTTAAGAAGAGTGGATGGCTTTATGGGAGCATTTTTAGTGGTGAGTATATTTTGTGGAATATCCTTAGCGCTAGTTATATTGAGGAAGGGAATAGCAAGTGGTGTAAAAACTGTAAGAGATATAAAAGTGGCAGGTGATGTAAAACATAAGAGGGATAAAAAAGTGGTTAAATTGTTTTCATATGGCATAGTGGGAGTGGTGATTTTTACAGTTATTCTTTTAAAGGGAAAGACGGTTTATCGTGATAAGGAAGTATTTGCCGGGGTGGAGCTTGAGAGGCGAGGGTTTGTGATGTCCATAATAATGGAGAAGAAAAATATAACATTTGAGATAGCAAAAGATGAAGAGGATGCGTGGCAAGAGAGTAGTGAATTTGTGACGCTCCCTACAGGAAATTTACAGGAGGCGGAAGAATTATATAAGGAAAATGGAGAGAAGGTTTTGGATTTTTCACATATGAAGATATTGTTTGTGGAGAGTGCAGAGAAGAAAGTGGAAGGAAAGAGATACCAGGAGTCAAATGTAGTTGATGACAATAGATACGTGGAAAATTATATAGAGAATATAGAGTATATGTACAAGGAGGAACGTTTTGGAGAAAACATATTAGTTTGTGAGCTAGAAGGGGATATACTAAAAATGACAGCAGATGCCGTGAGGGAGGAGAAGGCACTTGCTGTCAAGATTGAAAATATACTTAAGAGCTCAGGAAAAGATAAGGAGCTTGAATTGTATAAGGTGTATAGAGGGTTGACGTATTGAAATAAATATAGGCCTTTTTGTGAGCTTATAGATATGGATATAATTAGTACTTTATTTGAAAAAGCTTAAGAATTTAAAATCAAAGGAAATATCTTTGGATGAGGAGCCTGATATGTAGTTAAATTCATCTTCGTCTAAGATATTTTTAAGTAGCATTTTGGATTCGTCCGTAGCTACACCGTAGGAGCCTTCCACGAAGCAAAGAGGTGGATATAAAACACACCACCAGTTTTGTCCACTAGAGCTACCGATGTCAATGCGGAATGCATCATAGCTGCCGCAAGGAATGGTTACATCACCGTAGGATTTGGTAGGGAAATATTCATTTGTTATATAGGCTGTGGCTTTGTAGTCATAGCCTTCATTTTTTATGGTGGTATCAGCTACAGCCGTTATGTCATCTAAGTGATTTTCTATGTATGTAATACTATCAGTTTTGGAATCAGAGTTTTTCATTGCATTAGTAAGGTAGGCAACTACTTCATCCTTAACCTTTAGCTTTAGAGATTGATCTTCGTCTGAGTCACTATTGGCACGCACATGGAAGCGAATGATTTTGTCAGCGATGTCTCGTTGAAGTTTGGTTTGGTCCTGCATATCAGGAGAAAAAAAGTATGTAATAATAAGTCCAATAATTAGTGCTGCAATAAAGATAGCAGGAGAAAAGCATTTGGTTCTTTTTTTAGTTATATGTTTCATAGTAATACCTCAATAGATTATTTCATTTAGCTAAGTGATATTGAGAGTATGGACAGGGAGGAGGAAAATATACATAGAATAAAAAGATTTTTTAAGAAGGGAGTGGGGTATGAAAATATTCTTTGACAAAATATATATTTAGTATATAATAAAAGTGAAAAAGTAAATTTCGCATTTGTGAAAGAGGTGTTTATATGCTTTTTGATTATATTATTTCTAATTTTGAAAAGGATGAGCCAATTTTTTTAGCAGAGCTCCCTGGTAAATCTAAAGATTCTATAAGACAAGAAATGAAAAAGCTAACAGATGAAGGTAAAATAGAGAGATTATATAATGGTGTATATTATCGTGCATACCAAACTATTTTAGGAACAAAGGGAAAAGTTTCTGTTGATAAATTTATACAGAAAAAATATTTAGAAGTAAATGGTAAGACATCCGGATATATTACTGGAATACAGCTTGCCAATATGTATGGATTTACAACGCAGAATCCATCGTGTTATGAAGTTTGTTCTAATGAAGCGTCTACAAAACAGCGTAAGTTAGATATAGATGGAAGGCAAATTATTGTATATAAGCCAGTAACGACTGTTTGTAAAGAAAACAAAGGAGCATTACAATTTTTGGATCTTATGAGCACTATTGACAAATATAGTGAAATAAGCGGAAATGAATTTAGTAAAAGACTTAGGGAATTTGTTGCGATGGCTGGAGTGAATTTTGAGTTGGTTAAAACGTATATATCACTTTATCCTGATAGAGTTTATAGGAATATTTATCAAGGAGGCTTGATGAATGAGTTGGTATAGAGATGATTATGATGAATGGAAAGAAATTATAGAGACTGTAGCTAGAGAAATAGGTAGGACGGAGCAAATGGTTGAAAAAGATACAATTCAATCTATGTTTCTTCACGAACTTGCAAAGTCTGAATTGCCATTTGTGTTTAAGGGAGGTACATCACTTTCAAAGGTATATAATTTGATAGATCGATTTTCAGAAGATATAGATTTATCAATGAGTCGTAAGCCTACACAATCAGAACGTATCAAATCAAAGGAATTGATTACAGATATAGCAAATGGATTGGGAATGATATTGAGGAATCCAGATGAGATAAAATCTCGCTATGATTATAATAAATATGTGTTTAGTTATGAATCAATGTATAGTGAAATGCCATTGGAAATAATTATTGAAACCAGTTTTTATCAAACAGTATATCCAGTTGAAAAATATATGGTTGGTAGCTTTGTAGGTAAGTTCTGTAAAGATAGAGATATAGTTTTACCTATTTCATTTGAGGCAGCAGGGGTATTGATGAATGTTCAAACGATAGAAAGAACATTTGTTGATAAAGTATTTGCTATATGTGATTATAAAATTCAAAATATGCAAGATAGAGACTCTAGACATTTGTATGATATTTGTAAGTTGTTGGGTCTGGTAAAATTCAATCATGAATTAGATGAATTGATAGATAAGGTTAGAGAGGACAGAATGAGTTCTAAAAATAATCCATCAGCACAGTTGGAGTATAATATTCCTAAGATGCTTAAGGAAATAATCGATAGTAGATTTTATGAGAGAGATTATATTGATATCACAGAAAAGCTTTTATACGAAAAAGTATCATATAATTATGCTGTCGAACATGGAATTGCCATATTAGCTGATATGGATATCTTTGAGTATAAAAAGAGTATTGAGTTTTTCTAAAAGGTAGTATTATATACATAAAAATAATTATATGAAATAAAGCTTAGGTGCTAAATTTAGTGCCTAAGCTTTTAGTGATTAATTTATAGTTTTCTCGATTCGTATTGTTTGCTTAGGAAGCAAAGTTGCCTGTGCTCCATTATTATCTGGGAAATCCATTGTATAATCCATAGAAATTCTGCTATTACGATAATAGGATATTAAGTTTTGAATTGCACCGATTTGCTCTGAATTTAATCCATCTATATTAACAGAATCCATTTGTCTATCGAGCATTAAATAATCAAGGCTTACCTTAAATATATGCGAAAGCTTAATGAGTACTTCATATGAAGGTAATCTTGTATCGTTTTCGTAGGCCGCAATAGTTGATTTTGTAACGCCAACGAGAGTGGCAAGTTCTGTTTGAGTATATTTGTATTTATTTCTTAATTCTTTTATCTTCTTTCCTAATAATACCATGATGGTCACGCTCCTTTTGGAAATATTATACAGCAATCAAGATATACTAGGGGAATATTGAAAACACTACGAAGAGTAGACTTTTTCGGAGACGGTATAATATAGGAGATTTTTGTTAATTAATATGTCATTAAAAGCAAAAACCACTTTACAAACAAATGTTCGGTTGTTATAATAAAGAAAAGTCGAACAACTGTTTGGGAGTGGTTTTTTATGGAGATAATTAAAAAGGAAAATTTTATAGAGGGTAATACTATATTAGAGCAGTATAAGAATATTCCATACGAGGATAAGTC
>JAFOCU010000290.1 GCA_017381055.1 Lachnospiraceae bacterium | reverse complement strand
TGTAAACACTGGCATTCTCTTTGTAACATAATAAAATAATGTATCATAGGTAGCCTTTGAAATATCCAAAGTTGATCCTTCCCATTTTGCCACTGTATTGGCATAACTATCATATCCTTGACCAACCATATATTTCATATCTATTCCTACTGCATTCACCTTACCGGCTCTTGCCCATACATAATCACCATTTCCATTAATAACTACACCTTGGCTATCATGAGCCTTATTTATAGCCTCTGATATATTTTCTGTAACCAATGTAAGATTTCCGTCAGCATATACATATAGATTTTTATCTTCCGTCTCATCCTTTACCATTTCGAAGGAATTTCCTTGTATAAACTCAATCTCCTTAGGATACATTTTTTCAAGCTTACTATCCGCAGTAACTGTATAGGCAAATTGTAAAATAAGCTCTGTCTTCTTAAGCTCTGTTGCAATATTTGCTATCTCGATAAGCGGCTTTACTCCCACGTTTTTATTAATAAACTGATCCGATGCAGTCTCAACAAAAGCTCCCGCTTCATTTCTTGTAAGTCTAGCAAGCTTTAGCATATTTCCGCTTATTTCCACGTCATATACATATACATTTTCCTTCTGATATGACTCTATATCTTCCTTAGACTCGAGAACAACATTTAATTTATACATAGGGAAAATAGTCTCCCCTGCCTCTAATGTATATACGTCATTTCTCTTTGCTGTTCCATATATAAGATCATGCTCTATAAAGCCCACAACCTTAATATACTCATCCGCATCAGCACTGATTACATAATCATCGCCAGTCTTTATATTGATAACTCGAATAGACTCTGCACCATTAACTAATGAATTTTCGTGCCATGCGATTATATTTTTATCCTCACTGATTACATAGTTACCTCTCTTAAGTCCAGTAACCAGCTGAACGTATTCATTACTATCAAATGTAACTGTATATATAGAATCTCCAAGCATCATATATAACAAACTATCATCCTTTATATATGCAAACTTACCCATAGATTCCTTTAAAATATAATATGGCTTTGTAGATGGCACAAAGGCAAGCTCTGTCACCACATCATTTTCTCTTTCGTACTTATAGAGTGCAGTTCCAACCTTTCCTTCGTGACCACCTCTATTCATATATCCATATACTAGGAATAATATGTTTCCATCATTATCTGTAGATATAATCTCAATTGCATTTTCATCAAATACATCTCGAATATCATTATCGCTACCACTCTCAAATGAGAATACATTTATTATCTCATTTTTCTTCATGTCCATAATCCAAAGGTTTCGCTCCTTGACAAAGCTTACAAAATTTCCCTTTTGACTGTATGAATGCTCAATTTGGCCATCCGCATCAATTCCCAAATTAATTCTTGTGGATGATACATTCTGATTACTACCATCAAATATCTGATCCATTTTTCTCTCGTATACAAATACATACATGGCACCTATACCTTGGCGCACGCGATAATATTCTGTAACATTGTAATACTGAGCTGTATCATACTCATTCTTGGCCATAACCTTATACTGTAACTCATAACAACCTACATCTCCAAGAATCTCCTTTATCTTTACCGTAGGCTCTGTCACTCTCTTTACTTCCAAGTTTCCCCATGTGTAATTAGAAATACTAGATTTGATATTTACATAACCAAGATTAGTGTTGTCTGATGACGAACTCGGCTCCAAATATGGAAAATAATCCTTTGCCATATCATAATCTAAAGAGCTCTCACTCATATTACTTACAAAATCCAAGTGCTCCTTCACATCAGACTCTGACTGTTCTTCTATTCTTGTATAATAATAAATATTTCCATGTTTCTCTGAAACAAGCTCGATTATAAGTAAATATTCTGTATCCTTCTCAACAATATTACTTACATCAATAGTTGCATATATATTATCTCCAGATAATACAAAATTACTTATACTCTGTTTATCAATTAAACGCTCTGTATCAAGACTTCTTATCTCATATGACATAGTCGCAATAACATTATCATACTTCTTAATATTAACACCAAGAGTTCTTCCCTCTTCCAAAGGTGTGATACAATCTCTCATGTACTTGCCATCCATATATGTGGTATATCCCTGAAGCACATTAATGCTTGTATCCTGATAAACCATATTGACTATAGGAAGGGTCGCAGACTGCATAATTTCAGTAGATGTAGCCCCTTTCTCATATATGGACATAAAATATATGACTAACACACATATAAAACCAGCAATGCATGTTGCAATTTTTATTAGTAATTTCTTCATTTTATAACCTCAAATGTATCTTCTTTAAATCTTACTTAACCGCCTTTAAGATTCTTTCTTCTTAAATCTTTTTTATTCTATCACATATTGTTTAAATACTCCATAAAAATTATACCCGTCAATACACCTATTTCATCAGCAAATTCCTCTGCCTATGCAATTTCTTTTTCTTATTCGTCTTCTAAGCATTTCATTTACAACCATAACTTGAACTAACTTATAATCAAAATCCTGTTTATTCCTACATATATCCTTGCTAAGCTTTTCTATCCTCACTCTATCTGGATACTTATCATACATCATACTTCCTGCATATTCTAACTCATTACACTTTTCTTCAATAAGAATCTGCATTTCCATTAATTCCACAGGATACAAGCTCTTTAGAAAATCACAATCCTCACAAACCTGGTCATACACATCATTTTTTTCATACATAGAAGTCTCATCTTCATCATATATATTGCACATACTATCTCCAATGATTTTTTTACTAATGTATTCTTCAATTTATGTAGTATTCCTCATTCTATCATATAATTTCTGACCATCTTCGACCTCTTCCATTGACGGAATCTTTACATTAATAGGTCTTACGCCATCATATTCTTTTATAAATACTTGTGTACTCTTAGCTAATAATTCCACTTTTTCTTTTATTCCTATTGGAAACAGCAAATCATCTTCTCCATATTTCATCTTGATTATTATAGATATATTTGCCTTTCCTTTATGCCTGCTCCAATACATTAGACCATCTTGACTTTTATCTATATAAGTTCTTAAATCCAATAAGTAAAACTTATATAGCAATTTTTCATCCCAGCTTTTATGACAATTCATAAAACTCTTTATATCAATGCCAATTGCAGCTAGATATAAACCCATATCATAAATATATAACTTATATTTCCTAACCTCTAAATTTTCCTTAGGTGCAAATCTTCTTTGTTTTTCTATAATACCCATATCCAACAGACCACTTAATACTTCTGCATATTCTCTTTTTCTTGCATTTCTATCAAGCTTACTTAGAAAGAACCCCGTTGCTTCACATTGCTCTTGTACAATAACCGACTTTACAATAGCTCTTTCCTTTCTATTCATTTGCCCTTCTAATTTACCTAATAACTGTAGCTGTTTACACCTTACTTTCTCTATATTTCCCGTTTCTAGAAACACTTTTACCACCTCTGGTAAACCACCTACAAGCATATATAGCTTTAGCATTTCCATTTGCTCTATACAATTATTCTTAGGAATAGCCAATCTAAATTCAGCAAAATTCATTGGATAAACATTTACATACCTTATCCTCTTATCTTCACCTACTAGCTGTCTGCATTTCTCATCTAACAGTCTTCCTATTATTATATATTTTACATGGGAAATTCTTTGCGCTTTAACTAATTTAAGAAAATCATCATATGAATTAATATCATCAAACACCATTATTTTATCATCTTTAGAAATACATGAATTGACCAACCAACTTTTGCCCACATATGGACCACCAAGCACACAAATCACATCAATTTTTTCATCACAAAATAAGCTTGCTAATTTCTTAGCAACCTGTCTTACCATAAGAAACACCTCTATTTCACATTTGTACTTGGTCTCTCCACTAAACTCTGCTTACATTATAAAATCTTTTTTTATTATTTTCCACCCTTTTATAAATTGTTTTATCTATTAATTTATAATTGGAGTACCTACCTGTATCCAAGTAATATCGCTAGCCTTATCATATGTTATCATTACAGTAATATTTGATTTTATTGTCCCATTTAACACATAATCCTCAATATCCTCTGTATACCCATAAATAGTATATACTTCTCCGTCTCCTCCACCTATAACCATTTCTCCATTTAAATCCTTTATAATGTCCTCACATATTGCATTCTTTTTAGCATTACTAAGTGTACCTTGTACGCATCCTTTTAACCCCAAAGTCACATCTGCATCTATATTCATCTGTTCAAAAGCATTCTTAATCTTATCTTGATAATACACAGCACTCTCCACCGAATTATCAATTGATAACTCCATTAAAATATATTGCTCCAAATATATAATCCCAGCCTCTCCTTCACTTTCAACCGTTACTATCCTTATATCTGTTGTAGAATAATTATTATAGGTGGAATAGCTTGTAGTTGCCATATAACCACCATCTCTTTCTTCTCTTTCACTTACAAACTCTATATCTTCATCTATACCTACCGCTATCGCCAACTTCTTTAATATCTCTTCTTTTTCTTCTACTGACATATATTTATTCCCATAATCTGCATATACACTTACAACACCATTTGTAGATAAATAATTCCTAGCCGCAAATGCAGTTACAATGTCACCCCTTTTCTCACCCTCATGCAACCAATTAAATACTAATGATACAAATGCAATACACCATACAGATGCCAATATTATTATTGCTTTCTTTCTGCTCATCATACACACCCTTTCTTAAAGATATGTTTCTAGTATTTACCAGACATTGTAAATATATACAAAAATCCCACAGCTTTCGCTGTGGGATTTTTCTATTTCCCTAAGAGATTTAATCTCGCTATGGACCTTTTTAGTGCTGCTTCGGCACGTATATAATCTATTCCGCCGTTTGCTTCCTTCAAGCGTCGCTCGGCTCTTATTTTAGCTTCATGGGCTCTATTTTCATCAATTTCATCTGGCCATTCCGCTACCTCAGCCATTATCTTCACAGAATCCTGCAAGATAACCATAAAGCCTGAATGTATTACTGCCTCTTTTACACCATCTGCCTCGTGGATACTTACAATTCCTGGCACTACAACATTAGTCATCGGAATATGGTTTTTATATATACCCACTTCTCCTTCACTTGTTGTAAGCTCTAGGAAATGTACCTGACCCTTATAAAAGGTTCTTTCAGGCGAGATGATTTCTAGGTCAAAATATTTCTCATCTGCCATATTCATTCACCTATTTAACCTTTGCTAATACGTCGTCGATTCCACCACAATTTAAGAAATAACTCTCTGGTATATCATCATACTTTCCTTCAAGGATTTCCTTGAAGCCCTGGATTGTCTCACTGATTGGAACGTACTTACCTTCGAGACCTGTAAACTGGCCTGCTACGAAGAATGGCTGTGAAAGGAATCTCTGTACCTTTCTAGCTCTAGATACTACAAGCTTATCATCCTCTGATAATTCATCCATACCAAGGATTGCGATAATATCCTGTAATTCTTTATACTTCTGTAAGATTTCCTGAACACCTCTGGCTACGTTATAGTGCTCCTCACCTACGATTCTTGGATCAAGAATTCTTGATGTAGACTCTAATGGATCTACAGCTGGATAAATACCAAGCTCTACAATACTTCTTGAAAGAACTGTTGTAGCATCAAGATGTGCGAATGTTGTAGCTGGAGCTGGGTCTGTAAGGTCATCCGCAGGCACGTATACAGCCTGAACCGATGTGATAGAACCATTCTTTGTAGATGTGATTCTCTCCTGTAATGCACCCATCTCTGTCTGAAGTGTTGGCTGGTAACCTACCGCTGAAGGCATACGGCCAAGAAGAGCTGAAACCTCTGAACCTGCCTGTGTAAAACGGAAGATATTATCGATGAATAAGAGTACGTCCTTACCACCCTGATCTCTGAAATACTCAGCCATTGTAAGTCCTGTAAGACCTACTCTCATTCTCGCTCCAGGTGGCTCATTCATCTGACCAAATACCATTGTTGTTTTATTGATAACGCCTGAATCGTTCATTTCATGGAAAAGGTCATTTCCTTCTCTTGTACGCTCACCTACACCTGTAAATACTGAGTATCCACCGTGCTCTGTTGCGATATTTCTAATAAGCTCCTGAATAAGTACTGTCTTTCCTACTCCGGCACCACCGAACAAACCGATCTTACCACCCTTCTGATAAGGACAAAGTAAGTCAACGACCTTGATACCTGTCTCTAACATCTCAGTAGATGTTGACTGTTCTTCAAAGCTTGGTGCTTTTCTATGAATAGGGAGATATTCTACTCCTTCTGGTGCTGGTTTATTATCAATAGTATCACCCAATACATTGAACAAACGTCCAAGTGTATTCTCTCCAACTGGAACTGTGATAGGAGCGCCTGTTGCAACAGCCTCCATACCTCTCTTTAATCCATCTGTTGGACCCATGGCAATACATCTTACAGTATCATCACCCAAGTGCTGTGCTACCTCAACTGTTAATGAACCATCTTCCTTCTCAATCTTAATAGCTTCATTAATCTCTGGAAGGTTGCCCTCTGAGAACTTTATATCAAGTACCGCACTAATAATCTGAGTGATTTTACCAATATTCTTTTCTGCCATACTTTCACTCCTTTATACGCTGCATGTGCCTACTATATAGCATCTGCACCTGCAATAATTTCTGTTAATTCCTGTGTAATAGCCGACTGTCTTGCTCTGTTATATTTTAATGACAAGTCAGAAATCAATTCCTCTGCATTGCTTGTAGCCGAATCCATCGCTGTCATTCTAGCTCCATTTTCACTGGCTACAGCCTCAACCAAGCCACCAAAAATCAAACTACTTACATACTTTGGAATAACCATCTCAAGCACTTCTTCTTCAGAAGGCTCAAAATTCATAGGAATCTTTTTCTCCTCTTCTGTAAGCTCATACTCTCCCGCATCTACTGGAAGTAACTTTTTCAATGTAGGAATATGACTTACAGTATTTTTGAAAAATGTATACGCAAGATATATCTCTCCGATTTCCCCTGCTGCATAAGCATTAAGTAAATCTTTCGAAATCTCCATTGCATCTGAATAAATCGGCTCATCTATACAGGATGAATAATCCTTACTAACTGTGTAGCCTTTTCTTGTAAGGCCTTCAATTCCCTTACGTCCTACTGCATATATTACAGTATTTTCTGGACGAAAATCTGGATTATTCACAATAAGTTTTACAATATTTGAATTGTATCCGCCTGCAAGACCACGATTAGAAGTAATAACTACCACTGCCTTCTTCTTATCAGTATCCGCCTTAAGATATCTATGACGAATATTTCCCGAACGAGCAAGAATAGAAGCTACTGTACTATACATTCCATCAAAATATGGCTTTGTATTTTCAGCTCTACCTCTTGCCTTCTGAAGCTTAACTGTAGATACAAGCTTCATAGCCTTGGTAATCTGGCCTGTACTCTGTACACTTGCCTGGCGCCTTTTTATGTCTCTCATTGAAGCCATATATTAAGCCCCCTTTACCTCTTTGATTGCCTGCACTAACTTCTCCTCAATTTCTGCTGATAATTCCTTAGTTGTACGAATACTTTCTGGAATCTCTGGATACTTAGTATCGATATATTCAAATAAATTATCCTGGAATGAAAGCACCTCTGATACTGGAATATCAAGAAGATATTTCTTAGTAACTGCGTAAATAATAATAACCTGATACTCAACTGGCATTGGGTTATACTGTGGCTGCTTTAACACTTCCTTAATACGAACACCCTGGTCAAGCTTCTCCTTTGTATCTGCATCAAGCTCTGAACCAAACTGTGCAAACGCTGCAAGCTCTCTATACTGAGCAAGCTCTGTTCTGATAGGTGCGGCTAATTTCTTAATAGCCTTAATCTGCGCAGAACCACCAACTCGAGATACTGAAAGACCAGCATTTACAGCAGGACGGAAGCCCGCATTGAACATTTCACTTTCAAGATAAATCTGACCATCTGTAATTGAGATAACATTTGTAGGGATATATGCAGATACATCGCCTGCCTGTGTCTCAATAATTGGAAGAGCTGTAAGTGAACCTCCACCTAACTCATCTGAGAGTCTAGCTGCTCTCTCAAGAAGTCTTGAGTGAAGATAGAATACATCTCCTGGATACGCCTCACGTCCTGGTGGACGACGAAGAAGTAATGAAAGTGTACGATATGCAGTAGCATGCTTACTTAAATCATCATAGATAACAAGTACATCCTTGCCCTGCTCCATCCATTCTTCACCAATAGCACATCCTGCATATGGTGCAATATACTGTAATGGTGCAAGCTCACTAGCTGTAGAAGATACAACTGTTGTATACTGCATTGCTCCATTTTCTTCTAATGTCTTAACGATAGAAGCAACTGTTGATGCCTTCTGACCTATAGCAACATAGATACAGAGAACATTCTGTCCCTTCTGGTTAATAATTGTATCGATTGCGATAGCTGTCTTACCAGTCTGACGGTCACCGATAATTAACTCTCTCTGACCTCTTCCGATTGGAACCATGGCATCGATAGCCTTAATACCTGTCTGCAATGGTGTATCTACTGACTTTCTAGCGATAACACCTGATGCAACTCTCTCAATCTGACGATACTTATCTGTAACAATTGGTCCTTTGCCATCTATTGGCTGTCCAAGTGCATTAACTACTCGACCGATCATTGCGTCGCCTACTGGCACCTCAACAACTCGACCCGTTGTCTTAACCATATCGCCTTCATTTATATTCTTATGATCTCCTAATAATACGGCACCTACGTTATCTTCCTCTAAGTTAAGTACCATACCATAAACTCCGCCTGGGAATTCAAGAAGCTCACCCTGCATTGCATTCTCGAGTCCATGAACTCTAGCAATACCATCGGCAACCTGAATTACTGTACCTACATCAGATACCTCAAGCTTTGTTGAATACTTCTTTATCTGTTCTTTAATTACCGAACTTATCTCTTCAGGTCTTAAATTCATAAAAATTTCTCACCTTCTTTACATTGTTGTCAAGTGAACATCGTATAAGCCTGCTGCCATATTTTCAAGCTTTGACTTAATACTGCTATCCACTACTCTGTCACCTATACGAATAATCATTCCACCGATTATTGACTTATCGATCTGGTAATTCATCTCAAAGGTAACATAATCTGTTGTTGCTCTTAATTTATCTTCGATAGATTTCTTTGTCGCCTCGCCTATCTCTACGGCTGTAGTGACATAAGCTACACCTATCTTCTTATAATCTTTTACTTTGTCTATAAAATACTCAAGTATCTGTAAAAGCTCTGTCTGTCTATCCTTTTTAACAATAAGAACAAAAAAGCCTGTAATATCATCGTCAACGCGTCCCGCGAAAACATCCTCTATAACCTTGACTTTTTCTTCCTTAGTTATCTTAGGATGAGAGAGTAGCTTTAATAACTCTTCGTTGTCTAAGATAGCTTGAAGGATATCTTTACATTGTGAAAAATAGGTATCTAGATTTCCTTTCTCCATGGCTAACTCAAACAGCGCATCGCCGTATGTCTTTTCCACTAATTTAGCCATGTATCATCACCCATCTCTCTTAATGTATCATCAATAAGCTTGCTTTGCTCTGCTTCACTTATAGAAGCTGATACCATCTTGCTAGCCATGAGAGTTGCAACCTTGATAATTTCTTTCTTTACATCATCTGATGCCTTTTCTTTCTCAAGTCTGGCTTCTTTTCTTGCCTGCTCGATAATAGCTGCTGCCTCAAGCTTCGCATCACTTATAATCTTTTCTTCGCTCTTAATAGCCTTCTTACGAGCCTCTGCTAAAATCGCTTCTGATGCCTTATCCGCATCCTTAAGCTTTGCATCGTACTCATCCTTTAAAGCCTTTGCCTCCTCATTTGCAGCTGCAGTCTCTTCTCTAGTAGCTGTAATCATCTCCTGACGCTTCTTTAACATATTGCGTGCTGGATTGAAAAGAATATACGAAAGAAGTATAAATAATAAGAATATATTTACTGCTAAGATAGCTGCGTCAAAAAGTAACTGCGCATCTAATCTGAAAATAAATCCTGTTTCTTCTTTTGCTGCTGCATTTAGGATAAAGCCTGTTAATAATGTTTCCAAATTCTAGCCCTCCTTTCAGGTTTCTTTGTAAGAAATCTTAGTTGAATGGCTTAACAAACATAAGAATAATCGCTACGGCAAATCCGTAAAGACCAGTTGTCTCTGCTACCGCCTGTCCTAAAAGCATTGTAGAAGTAATATCTGACTTTGCTCCAGGATTTCTTCCTACTGCACTTGCTGCATGACCTGCTGCGATACCCTGACCAATACCAGGTCCTAAACCTGCGATCATTGCTAAACCTGCACCTACTGCTGACATTCCGTAAATAAAATCTTGTCCACTCATATTTTTCCTCCTTATGCACTACAAATTGTGCTACTTAAATTTTTTAATCTGTACTAATCTTATCTGATATATATACCATGCTCAACATACTAAATACATACGCCTGTATGCATCCTGAGAAGAGATCAAAGTATACATGCAACACCGATGGAAGACCTGTTGTAATCGGTGGTGGCAAAAGTCCATAAATAAGTCCCATCATAACCGTTCCTGACATTACGTTACCGAATAAACGAAGTGATAAAGAAAGCGGAACCGCAAACTCACCAATTATGTTAATCGGACTAAGAAGTATTGGCTTAAACATAGAAGTCACATGACCTGCTCTATTAGCCTTAATACCGTTATAGTGAATAATACAGAAGGTTATTACACCTAAGGCAAAGGTAATACCATAATCTGCCGTAGGCGGTCTTAAACCAAATAGTCCCGAAACGTTACATAATAATACAAACATAAATATCGTAGATATCCAGTTTCTAAATCTTCTAGCATTTATTCCCATGGTACCCTTGACCATATTATCAAGCATATCCACAGCTAGCTCAAAGACATTAACCAACATTCCTGGTGTGTCCTCTGGTTTAGACTTAGCGATTTGTCTATTGACTATTATTGCCAATATAACCAACACAAGAGATACAACTAGCAATCCCACATGCGTCGTTGTCAGATAAAGTGTTTGTCCAAATAGTTCTAGCTTATGCAGATACTTTATAGAAAAGTCCGCTCCACTATCTAGTAGACCTAATCTGACTAAATCAGTTTGCACATAATCACCGTCCTTTTTTATTTATTTTCTTTTTTAATATATTTATCAGCAATCGGCTGAATATAAGCCGATAACTTTAAACCAAATAAACCAATAAGCATAGAAATAACATTTCCAACATGCGTTACCAAAAGCAAAACTATCACTGCTATAACTATTGCCGCTCTAATCAAAGCTCCAATAACGCCTTCCTTAACGGCTCCGTTATCTCCTATTGATAACATGTTTTCCACTGTTCTAGCCATCAGCATAACTAGAATTATGCTCATTAAAATACCTATCAAGAAACCTATAATGATATAAATGTATTTATCACCAAAGATTTTCTCTGCTACTCCAAATACGAAATGTAGGCCCGATATAATAACTATGCCAATCAAACCATAAATAAGCTCAAGCACTATCAGACTCACCATAGTAGGATTAATCTTCCTGTTTCTTATTCGCATCTAATCTTCTTTCCCTTTTAAGCTTCTCAGCCTTTTCCCTTTCTTTGACATTTTGATCTAAAACGCCTTTTACAAGAATATATGCGTTACGCATACCTGCCCCGATACCTAAAAAAAGAAGCCAAACGAGCGTGGAGGTTCCAAAACGATTATCAATAAACATGCCTATTATTATGCACATAAATATCGGAACCATAACCGTCATACCCAAATGGCTTATTAGCATAAAGCTTCTAACAACTTCTCTCCTATGGCTCATAATATTTTGATTCATCCTTTCCCGTCCCTACTCTATCGGACAGATATCTCTATTATTATACCACTAGTTTTCTGAATTGTCTATACAATACACCTATACATTTAATTCTATTTTTCTTCCAGATGGTTGGTAATAAGTATACTTCACCCCTGCAGCCTCAAGCATTCTCTTAGATGCTATAACACTGTCTGTCTCCGCATATTTATCACAAGCATATACTATCTCTTTTATTCCACACTGAATGATTGCCTTGGCACACTCGTTACAAGGAAATAAAGTTACATATATTTTACAATTTTCTAAGCTTCCACCTCTGTAATTTAAAATAGCATTTAATTCACTATGTGTAGAATAAAAATATTTATTATCAAGAGGTGCACCCTCTCTATTCCATGGAAAATCATCATCTGAACATCCTATTGGAAATCCATTATATCCCATTGAGAGAATTTTGTTGGTTGGACTTACAATACATGCTCCTACCTGTGTTCCCGGATCTTTTGAGCGCATAGCAGACAATGCTGCTACTCCCATAAAATACTCGTCCCAGCTTATATAATCTTCTCTCTTGTTAGTCATATATGCCTCCTACTTCTCTATCATATTGATACGACGAATATGACGCTCCTCATTTGAAAATGGTGTGTCTAAGAATGTGTCTACCATCTTAATAGCAAGACCTGGTCCTACAACTCTTCCACCCATTGCAAGAATATTTGCATCATTATGAAGTCTTGTAGCCTCAGCCATAAAACAATCTGTACAAAGCGCTGCACGAATTCCTTCGTATCTATTTGCAACTATAGAAATACCAATACCTGTTCCACAGATAAGAATACCCTTTTCACATTCACCTGAAAGAATAGCCTCTGCTACCTTCTTAGCATATACCGGGTAATCTACTGACTGCTCATCGTAGCTACCATAATCCTTAAACTCTAATCCTCTCTCCTTAAGGTGAGCCATAATCTCCTGCTTTAATGCAAATCCTCCCTGGTCACATCCTAATGCTATCATTTTAATTTCCTCCTTAGAACTTTTATTATATTTATATATTTTTATACATTAACAATTCTATAGCCTGCAGCTTTTATAAGTCTATTCATAATAGCTTGGCCCAAATCATCATCATAGAAAGTCTCACTATATATAACATCCACATCCATAGTATCAAAATCCCTCAATATACCATAAAGACCTCTTGCTATGGAAGCTTCATCCTTCCTAGTTCCAATTGAAACAACCTTACCAAAATTATATCGATCCTTTGTCTCCTCTGTTGCAATTATTCCAACCGATTTTCCGCTGTCACTAGCTTCCTTACTTAATCTATTGATTTCCTCTACTACATTTTCTATATTTCCATCAAACATAGTGAGCTCTGCTTTTGGAGCATAATGTCTATACTTCATACCCGGTGCCTTAGGCTTATAATCTCCACCAATCTCCTCAACAGTTTTAGCAGTTACCACCTTATCAACAAGCACTGGTCCTACAAGTTCCTCTACCATTCCTTTAGTAATATAACCTGGGCGTAAAATCATAGGAACATCTCCAGTTACATCAATAATTGTTGACTCTATTCCTATACCAACTTCACCACCATCTACTATCATATCCACCTTGCCATCCATATCCTCTATAACATGACTAGCTTTAGTAGGGCTTGGTCTTCCTGAAGTGTTAGCACTAGGCGCAGCAATAGGCACTCCCGATGAACTAATTATATCTAATGCCACCTTATGGGATGGAAATCTAACCGCAACTGTATCAAGCCCACCTGTTGTCCCATATGGAACCTCTTTTCTTTTCCTAAATACAAGTGTCATTGGTCCTGGCCAAAACTTATCCATAAGAACTTTAGCCGCCTCCGGCACGTCACTTACAATCCCATCTAACATCTTAATATCCGAAATATGAAGTATTAATGGATTATCAGATGGTCTGCCTTTTGCTGCATAAATCTTTGACGCAGCTTCCTCATCCATTCCATTAGCACCTAAGCCATATACAGTCTCTGTAGGAAACGCCACAAGGCCGCCGCGTTTTATTATCGCGCCAGCCTCATTAATTACATCAATATTTATATTTTCTGCATCTGCCTTTTTTATGATTGTATTCATAATACACCTATTTAACTATTATTAAATAAAATTCTTCTCTGTAAGTGTCTTAAGACCTTCCTTTGATTTTCCAAAAAGCTTTCCAAAGAACTTCTTCACTGAAAACTTCTCTGCATTGACTATAGCCTCTTCAATAAGTTCTTCAACATGGCTCTTTTCAATAACCTTTGTAACCGCCTTAAGCTGATCAATCTTTGCACTTAACGCAAGAGTTCCCATTGCATCTATTGTATAACCTCTCTCTTTAGCATAACTTTCAGCAATAGTTGCCCAATCTCTTATTTCATTAAGCTTAATATCAATTACATTTGTAAAATCAGCGTACTCTTCCGGTAATTCTTCAAGAAATGCCTCTGCCAAATTCTTTTCGTCTTCAAAGATTACTACTCTTGGCTTGCCTTCTTCTCTAAGCTTCTCAACAAACTCTATGAATACTTCAATATCCATATCTGAAACTCGTTCAATCAAGACATCACTGCCATCCAAAGTCTCTATGAGTGCTTCTATAGATTTATCATTAAGACTAATTGCCTTAATCTTCGCAATCTTCTGACCACTTCTCTGAATAATTCTATTGATTACCTTAATTACCTCAATAGCAAGTGTTGTCTTTCCACTTCTTACCTCACCCTTTACAAAGATAAACTTTACAGGGTCAACATCCGTTTTAAGAGCAGTCTGTAACACCTTAAGAATCTGCTTATCCAATCCCTTTATACCAGTAAACTTTGAAATAAATCTCTTAAGTTCTCTCTTAGCAATATCTGCCTGCTTTACAGGAGCTGGGGCCGGAGCTTCCTCCTCTTGGTCATCTTCTTGTATTCCTTCTTCTAACTCTTCTTCTGATTCATCTTCCGAATCATCTTCTAAATCTTCTTCGTCATCTTCAGTTTCTTCGATTATCTCTTCATCTAATGTTTCTTCAAAAGGCTCCTCATCCTCTAAGTCTTCCTTAAGATTAAACATACTTAGATCATTCTCCTCTTCTTTGACTTCTTCAATTTCATCAAGAATCTCTTCCTCGATTTCCTCCTGGATATCCTCAGCAATTATCTGGCTAAGAGTTTCCATTTCATCGATTTCTTCTGTTTCAGGAATTTCTTCTTCAAAAATTTCTTCAACGTCTACAACGTCTTCCTCCGAAACTTCCTCTATAGGTGTTTCCTCTATAGAAGTTTCTTCTATCAGTGTTTCTTCTATCACTTGCTCGTCCTCACTTTTTGTCTGAATCTCACCAGATTCAAACATAGCAAGAACCTCTTCTAAGCTCATCTGACCTTCTATCTGATCATCTACCTGCTCTTCATCAACAGTTGTCTTAGGTGCAACCGGCTTAAATATCTCCACTGTATTATCAAATAATGTGCTTACACTCTTAGCCAATTCCTTCTGAATGTTAATAGTGTCATACTGATTGCTCTTTGAAAAATCCTTTACCTGGATAGAATTGACATCTATATCCATCTCATGCACCTGATCAAGAATCTCCTCAGCCTGGTCCTCTTGCTCTACTACAGGCTCTGATTCACTAGATACTTCCACCTCATCAGAAGATACTTCTTCTACCACTTCCGCAGCTTCTGATGACACCTCCGATACTTCCTCTACCTTTTCAGTCTCCTGAGGCTGCTCTGTAGAAACTCCATCCACAAGATTTTGAACAGCTTCTGCTACCATTCTATCCTTCTTACTCTTCTGAGCTTCGTACTTTATTCTCTGATTCTCAGATAATGGCACATATAACTGCTTTAACTCCAATGCCTTCTCTACATATTTTCCATCAGCGAACCACAAGATAATAGTATCGCAAAGCTCTACACACTTCTCTGCCAAATGAGCCTTATGATATAACTTTGCTAATTCAAAGGCCCATCTATCATCCATATCCTCGCCTATAAAGGTTTCTAAAATACTTATCTGTGTTTCAAGAGATTCTCCCTTACCCTTTGCCATTTCATATTGCAATATATATTTTCCTGCATCATAAGGAGAATTATGCGTAAATTCATCATAAAACTCCTCTGCTTCATTAAAATCGCCTCTCTTAACAGACAATCTACATAAACGATATGCTAACTGTCTTCCTAAGCCAGTCTTTTCATAAGCAAGTAAAAGAACTTCTCTCGCCTCATCATACTTACCAGAAACCTCATATACATCTGCAGCAATAATAAGCAAAGGATTCTCCTTTACCTTTTTCCACTCAATGCTATCTGCAATCTTAACTGCAGTAGCGAAGTCCTTCTTCTTCATTAATTTTTTTATCTGTTCAATTTTAATATCGAATTCGTATCTATCCATGGGTGAAACCTCTCGTTAAATTGAATTTGAATCCTTATAAGATTCTTAACCACTATTCCCTAGTTCCACAGCCTCAAAGAGGCTATGAACACACTTATATTTACTATAACACAGCAATACCTATTTGTCACTAGAACAATGTAGCCTGTTCAAACTCCAACTTAGAGTAATCCATCTGCTCATTATCCACATGACTACTGTAATCAACAACTACCGTCTGCTGTCTACCATCTACAAACTTCTGGCCTAATATATAATTCACATCAAACCTTCCAGTAATAGCTGGTGTAACACCTCTAGCTGGCACCACAAGCTGAACATTATTTGTTTTAAGAAGCTTAAATATAGGCTCCCAAATATAAATATCCTTAGCCGCACCAAAAGGATTATCTATAAAGATTACCTTTCTAAGACTAGCTTCTTTATCCTTTGAATTTATTGATGCAATATAATTGATTATAGCAATAAGGAACTGAATATATATACCCTGAGACTGTCCTGTACTTCCTACCGCCTCCTCATACTTAAGATATCTACTCTGTTCTTTTATACGTTCTCTCTTATATAAGTTAAGCTTAATAGCATTCATATCTGTAACAATAACAGAGAAAAGTTTTTTCCAAGACAAGCGACTCTTTATATACTTAATTCTCTCGCTATCAGTCTTCATCTCATCAGCAGTCTGAGTTGTCTCATCAATGTACTGTGACATCTTAAACTTGTACTGATCTTCCTTAATGTATGGAACTGTAAGATTAATAATAGATATTACATCATCATCCATTGTTATCTTGGACTGCTTTGGAAGTCTATCTAACTCATTCTTGATATTTACACAAGTCTGAATACACTGATTTTCAAAATTGTCTTTAATCTTTTCCATATCATCTATGCTCTTGCCTACTCGTTCCTTTTCAAGCTCTAGACACTTGCATATATCCTTTAATGAATCCATAAGTTCATCTGTCTGACTAACATTTGCAGGCATAATTGCACTATGCTTTATCTCATCAGCTAAGCTTTCAGATCCAAGTTTTCTTAAAGTATCCGCTAACAAGCCTCTCTCATATTCAAACTCTGACTTTTTATCAGCTATATCCTTCGTATACTTATCAAACTTCTCAAGTACTTTTCCTGTAATCTCCTCAAATTCTTCTTCTGAGAATACTGTATCATCCGCTGGTATCTGAGCAGATGCTACTATGCCAGCCTTGTCCATAATCTTAGCAATATCCTTTTCTAATACTGCGTACTTGCCTTCATTTTTCTGTAATCTAGAAAGATATTCCTTAACTTTTTGAAGTTCATTTTCTATTCCGTTTGCCAATGCCTTCTTCTCTTCTATAAAGCTATCATAATCACCGTTTTCAATTTCAACTGCCTCATAGCCTCCGAACTTCTCTTCCATGGCAAGCTTACCGTGAGCAATAGCTCCCTCTAATCTATCCTTAGAGCTTTTTAACTTGGAAATGTTCATTACATAGGCATCAACCTTGGCCTTAATCTGCTTTATTCTGTCCTTTAGAGCATTTAACTCTTCTTTCGAGATTTCTCTCTTAGCCATTTCCTCGTACTTTTCTTTTACATCATCCACAAATAAACCTTTGTAATCAATTGCCTGCAAAGATTTCTCCATAGCTATATCGTAGTTTTCCATAAGCTTTTGCTTATCTGCAAGATCAGAATTATCTCTTTCCATTGCACCAATAAGTCCATTTAATCTAGCCTCTAATTCATCATCCGACATAGGACTTACATTATAATTACCTTCTTTATAATATTTTCTATAGTTAGCAAGCTTCTTTAAGTTATCTTCTATCTGAACTTTCAATGCAACAATCTGCTTTTCTCTCTCAGCCGTCTGATTTAACTGAGCCTCATATCTTGCTTCCATATCTGCCTTTTCTTTTGTAAGCTTCTTTAATCTAATAGACGCTTCATTTCCTCTTCCAGCCAATTCATCAGCCTGCTTCATAAGAGCCCATAATTCATTCAACGACTCTTTTTCCAACTCTAACTGAGAAGCATTTCCACATAAAAGCTCTTTTGCTTCCTTTAATTCCACAATTCGGCCTTCTGTTTCCACCATTTCCTTTTGCTTTTCCTCTAAATCAGCTTCTATCTGTCTCAGATTAAATCGAAGTTTCTCAAACTGCTCTGTTACATTTTCAATCTGAGCCAAATATACCGCCTCGTACTCCTTAGCAAAATCATAATCCTGCTGTAAAAGCTCTACCTTCTTAGATATACGCTCTAATCTAAAGGAAATATTATCAATATCTGCACTTGTATTTTCAAGTTCCTTCTCGATTAACTTTTCATCAATAAATAAATCCCCATCGCCCATTACAAACATCATGGCTCTATTATCCATAACTGCATTGCTACCATTAATAGCTTCCATAGAGATAATAGGTACTGCCTGGTCTCTTAAATCAAGCTCCTTTAATCTGCCATCTGATATAACTGTATGATAATCCTTTTTTACAATAATGCTATATGGCAATACTGGAATCTCCTCAAGGATACGTTTTCTTTCCTCCATAGCTAATTCCTTTAAATATTCGGCGCCATAAACAACCAAGCCACCATAATATCTTTCCATATATTCCATAACTGTGGATGCGGCTTCAGACATACCAACAGGACAGCCTGTTTTAAGCTGCTCTAAGTACTTCTTCTTTCTTGAAAGCATTGCACTTAAAGACTCCTCCTCTAAAACAGCCTCTCTACTTCTTATTATAATATCTTCAGCTAACTCTTCTTCCTTACTTATTCCATATATCTCAAGAAGCTTTTTTTCCTTCGCTTCAAGATTAGAAAGATTTGTTTTTGCATCTATATTTTCACTTAACTGGTTAGAAACTTCGCTCTTTTGTCCGCTAAGATTTTGAAGTTCATAAGAAATTCTATTTAAG
>JAFOCU010000289.1 GCA_017381055.1 Lachnospiraceae bacterium | reverse complement strand
TTGGATGTAGAGATGGAAGAGGAAATGAAGAATCCATCTAAGATGTCTGAAAAGGGAATGCTTGCGGCAAATATTTTGGCTGTTATAGATGAGTAATCAAAAAATGTGTAGATATTGTGGATTCGTTGATTTTGAATAGCACATATGGTATAATTTAAGGAGTTAATTCTGCTACTGGAAAATATAGGTAGTGTTGAAAATAAGCGGAGTGAGGTTTGTAAAAATGGAAAATCAAAATGAAAAGAATGTTGAAGAAGTAGTTGAGGCTAAAGAGGCGAAGACAGGGACAGAAGGCAAGAAAAAGATGAATTCTACTGTGGTTGCTATTGTGGCGGCAGTTGTTTTTTTAGGATTGGGAGTGGCACTTTATTTCTTTATGCATACAATGCAGGTTAAGGACGCTATTGAAAAGGTTACAGGTAATGATATTGTTATAAAAGGCAATGTTGCATATTTAGATGGCGAAGAGAAGAAAGATGTTGAGGTAGTACAGTATGAGAAGCCTGCAAAGGGTGATTTGATAGCTAAGATAAATGTTAAGAATTATGGTACTATTACAGTTAGATTTTTCCCTGAGCATGCACCATTAGCAGTAGAGAATTTTGTGGCTCATGCTAAGGAAGGCTATTATGATGGACTTTCATTCCATAGAGTAATCAATGACTTTATGATTCAGGGTGGAGACCCAGAAGGAACAGGCACAGGTGGAGAGAGTATTTGGACAAATGAAGGCGGCGAAGCTATTCCATTTACAGATGAGTATTCTAAGTACCTCATTCCTATGAGAGGCGCGTTATGTATGGCAAATGCAGGAACTAATACAAATGGTTCTCAGTTCTTTATTGTTCAGAATAAGGAATATAGCATTGGTGATGTTATGAATTTAAGAAGTTTAGGCGTTGATTATGATTTAGTTAATTATTATAAAGAAAATGGTGGAGCTTGTTGGTTATACCAGAAGCATACAGTATTTGGACAGATTGTTGAAGGTTACGATGTGTTAGACAAGATTGCAGCTGTAGAGGTTGATTCTAGTTCTAAGCCAAATGAAGATGTTATCATAGAGTCTATTGATTTTGACGTTTACTAAGATGGAGATTGTATGGCAGAAGGTAAATATGTAATAGATGGTTTTGTTTTTAATAATAAGGCAGACTATCTTCAGGCGAAAAATGAATATGATGGCGTAGCGTATATGAAATCTAGGACGAATATGAATAATGCAGCTAATGTATATTCAGTGTACAAAAGTCTTGTGGAAAAAGGTGTTTTTAGTACACCTGTGGGTATGTCATATTTGTATGAATTACGTTCGCTTTTGATAAAGAATAGTGAGTATGCTGCTAGTGTGGAAGAAATGCCTATTCCAGTTGTATCTAAGGCAGATGCTAAGGGGAAGCTTTACTTTAAAAAGAATAAGGATACATTAACTAAAGGTGATGTCATAAAAAATATGAAAAAATTCGATATAGAGTCAGTATATCGAAATCGATTTATTAGTTCACTTATAGTTATTGTTCTACTTGTTATAATCATGATATTTATGATGATAATAACAAAGAATAGCAGTAATACTAATATATTAAATTATAAGAATCGAATTGATGCTCAGTATGAGGACAAGGAGAATTCTTTAGTTCAGTGGGAGAATGATTTAAAGCTTCGAGAAGA
>JAFOCU010000288.1 GCA_017381055.1 Lachnospiraceae bacterium | reverse complement strand
CAAAGTATAGTGTCTCCATAGGCATAGTCTGCACTCTCTAATGCATCAGCAAGTCTTGCTTCCACATCATCACCGGCAGCAATTCTGCTTATCACTTCATTTTTACTTGAAACAACTAGAGTCCATTTACCATCCTGCATTTCCAAAATAAGCTTTAGATTTGTTCCTTTAGTAAATTCTAATATTTCTTCTACATTATCCTTAGCTCTATCATCTGCATCCTGCACTATACCGATTTCATATTCAAGCTGTTCCTTTAATTCCTGCGCCTGACTTTCTCTCTCAGCAGCATCATTTATCTGACTTTCAAGCTTTGATTCCTTATCTTCTATCTGCGCTGTACTTTGCACATTATCAAAATGACTAAATATAACAAAAAAGAATATAAGAATAAGCGTTACATCTAGAAGAGAGGTAAAGTCTAATAAAATATCTTTCTTCTTCATATTATCACCAGTTCATTTTATCAAATAATTTATTACAATCATTTACAAGCTTTGTAGATTCCTCGATTCTCTTATTAAAGAAATCCTCATACCAAGCATGGAATAATTTAAATATAACAGAGAAAATAATTCCCCAAGCTGTTGATGTAAGCGCTAAAAAGAAATTGCGCTTAATATTTGCCATATCATTAGCCGCCAAATCAAGACCTAACAATGCACCTACTGTTCCAAACATACCGAGAAGCGGAAATATAGTTATACCTGTTGTAAGCAAATTATATGTGTTTATAAGTGCTGCATTAGTACATCTTTTCTTCTTTTTCTTCTGTTTTTCAATCTTAACAAATACGCCCTCTGCCAATAAATAACAAACTAAAAATAGAATTAATTCTATAATCGCTGCAATAAGTATATATACATCGTTAGATACTATACTTTTTGCTAATTTTCCTAATACTTCTAATGACATCTTTTATCTTCCCTTTCACACCGTAGTTTTTCTCCTATTTCCTAAAATAGAAGCCTGCCTTAAGCACAAATTATATCAAAGCGCGCTTATAAGGTCAATTCTTCTACCTTTACCGCAAATGGATAATTCTTAATCTTTTCTTCATTGCTCAAAAGTCCTGTAGCGTTTGCCTTTACTATCTCCTCTGGCACCTCTACATCTCCTATCAAGCCCTTAATATAACCATTGAATTCTTCCACACTTACCATTCCAAGCATATTTAAGACCTTTTCTACGACTTTACTATCATTCTTTCCATACATTTCCATATATTTGCCTAAATATACTCCACAAGCCTTTCCATGTGGTATACCCAATTCATATGTAAGCATATAGCTTAAGCCATGAGGAAGGCTTGTTCCTGTATGAGCAATTGCCATTCCTGCTATCATAGCCATATTTGAGAGCTTCATGTATACCTCATCATCTGGATTCTTAAGTCTATCCTTAATCTCTCCAAATAACTGCAATCCCTTTTCGCTATACATTTTATTTAAATCATTTGCCTTTGTATTAAGGTACGACTCTACAAGATGAGCTAATGCATCTGTAGCTGTGTTAATAAGCACCGATTCTGACTGTGTTTTAAGATACTTATAATCTACCAATGCAAGCACTGGATATATTCTATGGCTTATACTCTTCTTTGTACGATTAGCATGTATTGTAAGAATCGAGTATGGTGTAACCTCTGTTCCTGTTCCAGCTGTTGTAGGCACTGCTACCACTGGAAGATATCTTCTCATTGTATTCTCATAGAGGATACTCTCATCACACTGAGGATTTCCAAGCATAAGTGCTATAGCCTTGGCTGCATCTATTGGCGAGCCACCGCCCACACCTATTACATAATCAACCTTTTCCTGAAGTCCAAGCTTTCTAGCCTCCATAACTGTCTCGGTAGATGGATTCTCCTCCACCTTATCAAATATTACATACTGGCCCTCATTTGCCTCTAATGCGCTTATTACATCATCTAAAGAGCCATTTACTCTAGAAGAATTCTTTCCTGTAACTATAAGTGCTTTTCTTCCTGTTTTCGACATTATGCGGCCATACTTTTTCACACAATCTTTTTCGCTATATATTAGTGTAGGTATATAAATATTCATCTCTGTTCTCCCTTTTCACTGTACTTTCTTTTCAAAACTCTACATAGAATTATATCCTAGTACCAAGGTTTTCTCAAGGTAATATTGCCATATTTCCTATAATCTCAAACTTTTCTCCTAAAAGAATAACTTTTTTCATTGAACGAAATACTATAATGGTATATACTATTCCATAGTTGTCTAGAAACTATGGTTAGGCTTATAGCTCCTAGGAGGACTTATAATGAAATTAATTAAAAAGATTTATAAGCACATTGACGGTTTTTTTGTTCAATTAAACAGAGATCATGTCAATGCATATGCAGCTCAGGCTTCCTTTTTTATCATAATAGCCATATTCCCGCTGCTTATGCTTTTGCTTACATTAATTGGATACACACCAGTTACTGAGTACGATCTTCTAAGAAGTGTTCTCGCTGTCACTCCTGATTATCTTGATCCGCTTATGGAACAGATTATCGGTGAGATGTATAGTCAGTCAAACTTCGCTATAATATCTATCACAGCTGCCACTACTCTTTGGTCAGCATCCAACGGTATTTTAGCTATTATTAGAGGTCTTAACTCTGTATTTGGCAGAGAAGAAGAACGAAACTATATACTTGTACGTCTTATAGCTAGCTTCTATACCTTTGTACTTTTAATACTTATTGTTTTATCTCTTGGTTTTATGGTATTTGGTAATAGTGTTTTAAGACTTTTCTCAGCTAAGATACCTTTACTTTATGAACTAGCTGA
The DNA here is from genome assembly GCA_017381055.1 of Lachnospiraceae bacterium. Taxonomy (GTDB): domain Bacteria; phylum Bacillota; class Clostridia; order Lachnospirales; family Lachnospiraceae; genus SVEL01. Next base: position 3,137 of record JAFOCU010000288.1, on the reverse strand, counting down.
GTTCATAATAAATCTTAGAAGTGTATATATTCCTATATTCTTCACTGTTGCATTCGTATATGTATATCGAATTGTACCAAATAAGGAATATAGATTTATAGACTACCTTCCTGGTGCTTTATTTACATCACTTGGTTGGATTGTTTCGTCATATGGATATTCTATATACATTGATAATTTTGCTAGTGCTACATATATTTACGGCAGCTTAACAACAGTTGTGTTTATGATGCTTTGGATATATATGTGTATGTATATACTATTTATGGGCGCTGAGATGAACATTCACTTCAAAGCTCACTTCCAAAAGGCTCGTCGCAAAATTAAAAAGAAGTTGATCAGCAAACCTGCTACAGAAAATACTACAACCGAAGCTACAGCTTCTGATAAATAAAAAACAAAGCTAGTCACTGTAAAGTGACTAGCTTCTCTTTTTCTTTTAATCTATTAATATTTCTTTGATACCTCTATATCTTTATAGAAGAAATGTAATATTTCATCATATTTCATGCCAAGCTTAGCCATAGAATTAGCTCCATTCTGACTCATTCCTACACCATGACCATAGCCTCCTCCTACGAAGGTATAGCCTGATAAAAGATTATTCTCTGTCTCTTCATCTAATACAAAGAATCCACTAGGAAGCATAGTCATAGTTGTTACTTCATCTCCTGTGCCTCGCTTTATAGCTATTCCATTTGGATATATAACCTTTCTAATGTTATATTCCTTATAAACTCTTATGGTCGCATCTGTTCCAATGATTGTAATATAGTTAAGGACTCCTCCTGGTCCTCTATCCCCAGTCTCAATCTTTTTTACTTGACCAACTGTAGACACTGCTTTATTTACCCATTTTCCCTTATCGTTAAGCACCTGTACATTTTCTGGCTTTATAGTTTCCAACTGACTATTAATGCTTGTAGTAAGCTCTTTAAGAGTCATAGTAGCTTTCCACCTATACCATGGATACTCACTATCATATGTCTTATAATTAGCTCTTATAAAAGAATCAAAAACTGATTCGTCTGCAAGATTTAGATTCTGATTTTCATCACTTAACACAACAGATGTCGTATATGGGTATTCACTTCCCCATACCATAGATGTAGTTGTAGCTCCGCAAGATGTTGAATAAAAATACGCCGAGATAACTTCTGTTCCATATGTAAGCACTTGGCCGTATGTCTCATCAACAGCCGAATTAGACACTGTCTGTTCCTCTGAATTATTGTAAACCTGATATGCTGTACTATCATCCACATGGGCACCAAACTCACTGTAACTATTGCTCATAACATGCTTATAAGCAAAGCTTCTTGCACATATAGCCTGGGCCTTTAATGCCTCATAATTATAGTTCCATGGCATCTCACTAGGTACTACGCTATATAAATACTCCTCAAGTGGCAACTCATTGATAATCATAAGCTTTCCATCTCTAAGTGTAACCTCTATAGTTCCTCTATAATATGGCACACCATAGCCTCGTTTAATCGTGCTAATTCCAATCTTACCATCCACACCTTTAGAAACAATTTTTACTCGACCAGCCTTGGCTAAATCACTATCAGGTGTAATAGTATATTCCTTATCTGCTGGTACCTCAAATGTCTCATTACCGCAACTAATTCTAAGTCCTTCCTTAGATACGACTTTCAACGAATCATGATACAGTCCATCAAAGCCTGACGTATTAAGTATGACTCTTATATTCGTTGCTTGCACATCTCTATCAATTATTACTGCACATATTTTACCTTCGCTGTCTAAAATAAAACGCTGAGCATCATATCCAACTAATACTTCTGACATATTACACATAGATATATTTCCATAGATTTTATATACTCTGCAATCTTCGTCTATAGCATACTTACCTACAGATTCTAACTCTATCTCTGACTTAGACGCTTCCATAACTTTACCATTTATAGTCTCGGTCTTAAATGTGGCCTTAGTTAATTTGCCATCTTTAACAACCAAATCAGCTACCACGTTACTATAATTAGACACCTTATCATTATATACAAATTCTCGCACACAACCTTCTACATAAGCTTTTATATTGCCGCCAGACATAGATATAATCCAACTATTGTGGTAAGTTACATCTTCACTGTATACTTCTGTCACTCCTAAAATCTCATTATCCTTAACAAATACAGTTATTCCCTTATCTATGTAATAGTCTACTGACAGACCTTCAAAACCAAGCTTTCCATATGTAGTAGCTGCTGTCCATTGAGGAAGAGACGCATCCTTTGATATAGTACCTGATATAATAAGATTAACTTTCTCTATCTTATCATCAATATCTAGCTTCTGCACCATTAAAGAATATATCTCATTCCAATCCTTTAATATAACTGGTGAATTTTCTCTGTTATTCTTAACATATGATTGTAGTTCCTTATCTACCACACCCATATTTGTATATAACTTTTTCAAATCACCATATGTAAATACTTCTACTACCTCTCGCTCTATAGGCTGTATATCCTTTGTACTATAATAGCCGTCCTTGTACATCATATTCATATACTTTTGATACCATACGACCTCTTGTCCTTGAAATTCGTTACTCTCATTATCATTTATCTCTTCCAAGGAATGAAATATCATAGATACACTTTTTGCTACCTGTGCTTTATTGACTACATTATATTCAGGATTAGGCTCTTCTCCCTTGCTAAGTCCATACCATATAAGTAATCCCGATAATACAACACATAAGCCTATTAGGATAATATATTTTTTATTAACTTTTTTAAAGAAATCAATAATTTTGAATACTAAATCCATCTAGCCTCCTAAATATTTGTTACTTATGTATGGAAAAAGCAGCACTTTCATGCTGCTTTTTCCATATGTACCCCAAAATGCCGGTTCCTGTAATCTTGAGTCCTAGCAAAGCTAGGTGGGCAACCGCATCTAATCTTCTGCCTTCCACTTATAGAGGCCTGACATCATCTTAGAAATATAGGAATCCCTTTAATCAAATGTAGGTTCAAAATAAACAGGAGTGTCGTGCATTCCAGGAAACACATCTTATCTCTAACCTTAGTATACTCTTTTTTGATGAATTTTACAAGTATATTTTTAAGATTATTTGCATATTTTTACCGTTATTTTTT
>JAFOCU010000287.1 GCA_017381055.1 Lachnospiraceae bacterium | reverse complement strand
TGGAGGGCACTTTATTCATGAATGGCGTCTGCCATATAGAAAACATCATACAAATTGTCCTTAGTCTGCAAGCAGACATGTACAATTTATATAATGTTTTCTGCATGGCTGAACTGTTACTCATATGTGGGATAGGAGGACAAAAAATGGTATATCAAAAAGAAGTATCGAAGGTACTAGAAGAGTGCAAATCGTCGGTGAACGGTTTAACAAAGGAACAAGTTAAGGAGCACAGAGAGATTTATGGAGAGAATGCTTTGGCAGAAAAGAAAAACGACTCTCCATTAGTGATTTTCTTAAAGCAGTTTAAGGATTTACTAGTTATTATCCTTATTATCGCAGCTGTTATTTCAGGATTAAATAAGCAGCTTGAAAGCGCAATTGTTATCGTGGTAGTTATTACTCTTAATGCGATTTTAGGTACAGTACAGACTCTGAAGGCCCAAAAGTCACTAGACAGTTTAAAGAAATTATCAGTGCCAAAGGTTAAGGTAATGCGTGATGGTCAGCTTACAGAGATTGATTCTACTGAGCTTACAGTAGGTGATATCGTTCAGATTGAGGCTGGTGACATTGTAAGTGGTGATGGAAGAATTATTCAGTGCTCTTCATTACAGATAAATGAAAGCGCCCTTACAGGCGAAGTTGAGAGTGTAGATAAGATTACTGATGTAATAGAGGGTGAAGTTGTAGTAGGTGACAGAAAGAATATGGTATTTTCTGGAAGTTTAGTTACTAATGGAACAGGTAGATATGTAGTAACACATATTGGTATGGAAACAGAGATTGGCAAGATAGCTACAATGCTTAATGATACAAAGGAAAGAAAGACACCTCTTCAGAAGAGTCTTGATGAAATGAGTGCAAAGCTTTCTATTGTAATTCTTGCAATTTCAATTGTAGTATTAGCACTTAATTATTTTGTTGCAGGTGAAACTATTTTAGATTCCCTTATGATTGCCGTAGCTCTTGCAGTAGCTGCTATTCCAGAAGCATTGGGCTCAATTGTAACAATTGTACTTTCCATGAGTACACAGAAGATGGTAAAAGAAAATGCTATTATAAAAGAGCTTAATTCTGTAGAAAGCTTAGGTTGTGTATCAGTTATTTGTTCAGATAAGACAGGAACTCTTACACAGAATAAGATGACACCGCAGACTATTTATTTTTATGACAAGCTTATGAATATATCTGATTTAGATAGCAAGGATCATGATCATAACGTACTTCTTAAGGCATGTCTTCTTTGCAATAATTCTGTTATCACAGAGGAACAAAGAATTGGTGATCCAACAGAGCTTGCCCTTATAGATTTAGTTCATGAGTATACAAAGAATGATGCTGAGTTTAAGAGTACATCCGTTAGGTGTGAGGAGCTTCCATTCGATTCAGATAGAAAGCTTATGAGTGTGTCTTCAATAAATCACCTTTATACAAAGGGTGCGCCAGATGTAATTCTTGGCAGATGTAAGACTATTCTTGTAAATGGTGTTAAGACACCTATTACAAAGGAACATATTGATGCAATTCAGGCAGAAAATCAGAGATGTGCAGATAATGGCCTTAGAGTATTAGGTTTTGCATATAAGAATTTCAACAATGACAAAATTGTTCTTGAGGATGAGAATGAGTTGACATTTGTAGGCCTTGTATCATTAATGGACCCACCAAGAGTGGAGAGTAAGGATGCGGTTGCCAAGTGTAGAATGGCAGGTATTAAACCAGTAATGATTACCGGTGACCATGTAGTTACTGCTAGAAGTATTGCTAGACAGATAGGTATTTATGAGGAAGGCGATTACTCAATAGATGGTCAGGAGCTTACAGCTATGAGTGATGAAGAGCTGGACGAGAAGCTTGTTAAGATAAGTGTATATGCGAGAGTTGCTCCAGAGCATAAGATTAGAATCGTAAAAGCTTGGCAGAAGCGTGGCGATGTAGTAGCTATGACAGGTGATGGTGTAAATGATGCGCCGGCCTTAAAGCAGAGTGACATCGGTGTGGCAATGGGTATCACAGGAACAGAGGTTTCTAAGGATGCAGCTAGCATGATACTTACAGACGATAACTTCTCGACAATTGTTAAGGCAGTTATCACAGGTAGAAATGTTTATAGAAATATTAAGAATTCTATCAACTACCTTTTATCAGGAAACTTTGCGGGAATCTTATGTGTGCTTATAACATCAATCCTTATGATGCCAACACCATTCTTCCCTGTACATCTTTTATTTATGAATCTTATAACAGATTCACTTCCAGCTATTGCTATCGGTATGGAAGCCAACTC
>JAFOCU010000286.1 GCA_017381055.1 Lachnospiraceae bacterium | reverse complement strand
TTTCATTTCCTTTATAGCTACAGGGGCTGTAACATCATTTCCTAATACAAGATCTAAATCTGCCTCAATTAATTGTCCAGCCTCAACATAATCAAGACCACAATGAGCAGCTAAAATCTTCTGTGTCATAGTCATTCCCATAATAATTCCTCCTTGTATGGTAAAATCATTTCAATATTTTAACACACTAAATCAGAAAATTCAATAGTAAAATCAATGCATAGACCATTATTATAGCAAAAGCGACTGTCCCAATATCAGACAGCCGCTTTTTGCTATTTTATCTCTGTGACCATTTCAAAATCACTCATACTATATACAAATACTCCTCTATTTTCCCCTACAATATAGATATAATCACCTATGTAAAGCGCTCTTGCCTCATTCAAATATCCGTCAGCAAGCTCTACACATATAACTTCAGTAAGTTCGCTACCTACATAGCTAAATATTCTATAGTGACCATCATCATCACCAAATCCTAATAAATTATTTTTAGGACTGATAAATATTGCTTTATGATTATACACTGCATCAGCACCATATACGTCTTCTAAAATACATACATCTGTCTCTTTTACATCTGTCTTATCTGATATATCAAAAGTAGAGATTTTTATATTCCAGTCATCATTATAACCTATTCCCACAAGTTTATTATCATCCCACTTATGAAGATATGTTGAAAATCCTGGAATCTTCAATGCACCTAAAACTGTTGGATTAGTTGGATCCGATAAATCAATTGAGAATAATGGATCCATTACCTTATATGTAACCACATAAGCTATATCACCATCAAATCTCACACCATAAACTTTTTCATTTTTCTTAAGCTCTGGTATAGATCCTACCACTTCTAAGTTCGCATTTAATACATATAAAGCACTTGTTTCTCTATATTCACTATAAGTATATGGATGAATACGCTTTATATCTTCAGTAACCCACTCACTTCCGTTGTAATACTCCATCTTAACACTCTGACATCTTCCCTTCCAACGATCTACACTTACTGCCACACGAAGATATCCATTATATTCATCTATAGCAAATTCATCCCCTACCTTACCATCAATAACTGTTCTTCCGCTTGCTTTTATATCACCTTCGCCATAAGAAAGTCTAATTATCTCAGATTTATTGCATTCTTCTACTTCAGCACCCTCTCTTGCATCGATATTACTTTCATATACAGAATCAATATAATAAATATTATTAGCACTTACATATATAGTGCCACTTGCTTGACCAAGTACAGCCTTAACCTGCTTAAAATCCTTAGTATCTGCCATATCTACTGTACCAATCATATGATATAATTCAAATTTTTCACAATTAGCCACATAGATATCTTCTGGATTCACATCACCTTCACTAGTACAAACTGATAATTTATCTTTCAATTCTTCTATACTAGTATCTTTAAATTCATTGTTTACGTAATCATTTAATACAATGCCATCATACGCATCTTCATATATATCATAATATTTATTATCGATATTTTTCTCTGAAAATACATATAAATATCCATCTACAAATCTACATGAATCATATATACCTTCCATAAATAATGTATTTATAATTTGTGGATTTGCTCTATCTTCTATATCATAGAAGGATAACACTGTACTTCCACCATAATTACATATCGCTACAAGCTTATTTTCATATACAAGCATTTCCTTATCAGAATAATATATACTTTTCTCACCCGAAACTGCATTTATTATAGGCTCACTAATTGAACCTTCATAAACCTTTGATGTTTTATCACCATCAGCCTTAACTATTGTAAGAACCAAATCACCTTCTTGTGAATCGCTAACTTCCTTCTTGCTATTTAAATAATAAATATACTTTCCGTCTGTCTTAACAACATCAGCCTCTCCTACATTTTCAGTTCGTGTATTTGTTTCTGAATATTCAGGAGTTGTTTCCTCTTGATTTTCCTCACCTTTAATTTCCGTTTCAGGCCTCATAGTTATCAAATCGTCTGATGGACTATTAACCACACCGTCATTATAGATTTCACCTTTTGAACTAGTTCCAAATAATCTATCAAGCTCTTTATAAAACTTATCCTTTACCGTTTCTTTTCTTCTTATTGTCTGCTGTGCCATATAATATCTAGCTAAATCCTCATAGCTTGATAATGTATCTATCTTTTCCTCACTAAATCCATTTTGTGCCACGTTATCATATACATCTTTATATATCATCATATCGTTATTTACATTTCTAGCACCTGAACCTAATAAAATAATACCTACAGATGCTGCCGCAATAACAGTTGCCATCCCACCACTTATTAAACTGATAAGCTTTCTTTTATTTCTCTTCTTATTATTTTTGTTATCCTTAGCCTCCTTAAATGCTCCCTCTTCTTTCATCTCGGCTATTCTCTTCATCATATTATCCGGTGACAAGCTATCTGGAATCTGGATATTTTCTGCTTCTTGATTTATCTTATCTAAGATTTTTGTATCTTTTTCGCTATTCATATTTAATCCTCCTTCTTAATAGTCATATTTAAAACATTTACAATTTCTTAATTTTTCTAACGCCCTACTCAACTTTGATCTTACCGTATTACTGTTAAGATTTGTCATCGTACTTATCTCATCACTACTCATTCCAGATACTGCTGAGCATAACACAATAGTTTTTTCCTCATCACTAAGGATATCCAGCGCCTTTTTTATATCAGTTCTAAGAACTGACTCCGTTTCCACATTCTCGAGACTTTGACAATCAACTTCCTCAATATCCTCTGTCCTATTTATGTAATACTCCTTAATTTTAATGCTACACTTGACGTTCAATATTTTCATCGCCCATGCCCTATATGCATTTAAGTCCTTAAGCTTAGAAATCCCTTTATACATATCAAATACAGCCTCACTCACTACATCCTCCGCATCTTCTACATTTTGAAGCTTATAATAAGCAACCCTATACATCTCCTTGTATAAATCCTCATATAAAATTTTAAATGCTTCATCATCGCCATCTACGGCTCGTTTTACTATAACTTCTGTAATCATAACCTTCTTCCCTTCAGCTGAATGCTATTTAAAATGCATTTCTATATATTAAGTAACATATTTTTCCAAAATTGTTGCAATTATTTTTTTAGTACTATAGTACTAATTTAAGAATTATTTGTATATTTTATCTAAATATCCCCTATGTCAATTTTGTTTATTCTGCCTATGACTAATCTATCAAATAAATGCTAAAATTAAAATAATTTGGAGGTAGAATAAATGTATAAAATTAATGACAACATACTATATGGTTCACACGGAATATGTACAATAAGTGATATAACAGAACAAAACTTTGGAGGAGAAAAGAAAAAGTATTATCTGCTCCATCCTCATAATAGTATTTCCGTTCTATTATCGCTAGCGGAGATCGGCAGAATATCATAAAACTAATAAAATCTATATATAAACACAAAGATGAATTAAATAATGCCGGTAAAAAACTACATGCATCAGATTTACAATTTTTCAAAGAAGCTGAAAAAATAATATACGAAGAATTTGCTTTAGTATTAGATATTAAATATGAACAAGTTCTACCTTTTCTAATGAATGAATTACAATAAATATCTCATACTCCTATATGACAAAACCCCTACTACAAATGTAGTAGGGGTAATTTATTTTACATTTATTCAATTAGTTGTTGATAAGCTTATCTTCTTCATTATTCCAGCTATAAAGCTTTCTGATTTCCTTACCAACTACCTCTGATGGATGCTCAGCCTGAAGTTTTCTCATAGCCTTGAAGTGTGCCTGACCACCAGCCTCTGACATATCTAAGAGGAAGTCCTTAGCGAATGTTCCATCCTGGATATCTGTAAGAACCTTCTTCATAGCCTTCTTTGTCTCTTCTGTGATAATCTTTGGTCCTGTGATATAATCACCGTACTCAGCTGTATTAGATACTGAATATCTCATACCTTCGAAACCTGACTGATAGATAAGGTCTACGATGAGCTTCATCTCGTGGATACACTCAAAGTATGCGTTTCTTGGATCATAACCAGCCTCTGTAAGTGTCTCGTAACCAGCCTGCATAAGTGCACAAACACCACCACAAAGTACTGCCTGCTCACCGAAAAGGTCTGTCTCTGTCTCTGTTCTGAATGTTGTCTCAAGAACACCAGCTCTTGCTCCACCGATAGCTAAAGCGTATGCTAAAGCGATATCCTGAGCCTTACCTGTAGCATCCTGATGTACAGCGATAAGTGATGGAACACCCTTACCAGCCTGATACTCGCTACGTACTGTATGACCAGGTCCCTTAGGAGCAACCATTGTTACATCAACGTCTGCTGGAGGTACGATCTGACCAAAGTGAATATTGAAACCATGAGCGAACATAAGCATGTTTCCAGCCTCTAAGTTTGGCTCAATTGACTCCTTGTACATCTTTGCCTGTAACTCATCGTTGATAAGAATCATGATGATGTCAGCCTTCTTTGCAGCCTCAGCAGCTGTATATACTTCAAATCCCTGTGCCTCAGCCTTAGCCCATGACTTACTACCCTCGTATAAACCGATGATAACGTTGCATCCTGACTCCTTTGCATTAAGAGCATGTGCATGTCCCTGGCTACCGTAACCGATAACAGCGATTGTCTTTCCTTCTAATAATGATAAATTACAGTCTTCCTGATAAAAAATCTTTGCCATTTTTATTAATCCTCCTATAGCTTTATATGTATTACTTAATTGACTTTTCCGCGGAGAAGTCCAGTGATACCAGTTCTAACAAGTTGCTCAATCTTATAACCTTGCAACAATTCAATAAACGCATCAAGCTTGCTCTGGTTACCAGTAAGCTCAACCATAAGTGACTCAGCTGATACGTCAACAATCTTCGCTCTGAAGACATCTGCCACAGCTATTACCTGCTGTCTCTGCTCGCCAGAAACGCCAACCTTTACTAATATAAGTTCACGACATACCGAATCATAATCTGTAAGTTCTGTTATCTCGATAACATCTACAAGCTTACTAATCTGCTTTTCAATCTGCTCAAGAATCTCATCATCGCCAGTGCAAACAATAGTCATTCTTGAATAAGCAGGATTCTCAGTCTCACCTACTGTAAGACTATCAATATTGTAACCTCTTCTTGAGAAAAGAGCTGCTACTCTGTTAAGTACGCCGGCAGTATTTGCTACTAATACTGAAAAAACCTTTCTCTTCATAATGAATCTTCCTCTCTTTGGTTTTTAGTTATATTTTATAACTTTACCGTCATAAAGTAAATAATAACCGTTTCAAATGACTTTGTCAAGTTTTATAACGGATTATTTAAATATTTTTATATTTTATCATAATAAATAGAAATAGGCTATTACAAAATGAAATATTTTTCATTTAATAATAGCCTATTCTGTATCTAATCGCAGTTACATCTTTTCTACGATTTTCTCACTATAATACACTGTTTAAACCTGTTTAAATCTACCTACCTCACCATTAAGTGACTTAGCAATATTCTCATTAGATTCAGACTCATCTCTAATAAGTGACATAGCATTTACAAGATCAACAGCATTCTCTGCCACATCAGCAACACCTCTAGCACTCTCATCAACAGTAATAGAAATGTCATTGATACCCTGAGCCATAGTCTGCATTGTCTCCTCGATTTCAGCAGCATCCTTAGCAAATCCCTTTAAGATATCATTCATACTATCCGCATCTGCTCTGTACTGTTCAACAATCTGAACAAAACCATCGTAATCATTTATAACCTGCTCATCGATAAAGTCAATCATTCTCTCAGCACTCTTAGCCAACTTCTCAACTGCTAATGTAACAATGTTACTGATTTCCTGAATATTATTTGCTGTATCACGGCTACTATCAGCAAGAACACTAATCTCATGTGCAACTACAGCGAAACCTCTACCAACTTCACCTGCTCTTGCAGCCTCTATTGAAGCATTAAGAGAAAGAAGGTTTGTCTGTCCAGCAATACCTAAAATATCAGCTGTAAGTTCACCAATCTTTTCAACACTCTTACTCTCGTTAACGGAAGTTCTAAGATCTTCCTTGATTTCATTAATAACTTTATTAGCCTTTTCTTTACTCTCAATAGTTTCTTTATACATCTCTCCAGACTTATTTTTAATAGTCTCTACGATGTCAGCACCTTCTCCTGCCTTCTCATTTACACTCTTAACGCTTTCAAGAACATTAAAGCTTCCTGTAGCAATCTGTTCAACAGTTGCTGAAACCTCTTCCATAGAAGCCGATAATTCTTCCATAGCAGCTGAAATGTTAACTGAATTCTCATTAGATGCACTAACCTGTGTCATAACATTATCAGCAGAAGCAAGAAGATTCTCAGATTCTATCTTAAGCTTGCACATAATACTCTGAAGTTGTTCTATAAAGCTATTGAAACCAATAACAAGCTGACCAACCTCATCCTTTGTCTTAACATTAAGTCTCTTTGTCAAATCACCTTCGCCACTCTCAATCTCATTAAGAATCGTTCCAAGCTCTTTACTCGCCCTCTTAGCTGGACCAGAAATAGTTTTATACACAATAAATATAATTACAGCCATTACCAAAGCTGTTATAGCTAGAAGTATGTAATTAAAGATAACTGTGCCTTCAACCTTTGTATCTGACTTGTCAAAGATTTCTCTAAATTCTTTAGAACTTGAAATCTGTGTCTCCACATCATCAGCAGCACAAGCCTTACCGTATGCATCTACGCTCTTCTCTAACCTATCTACATAATCTCCCATTACACCAAACGCTGCGATATTTAACACACACATAAGTACCATAATAATACCGCATAAAATAACTAGTCCGCAGACTTTTCTTCCAATAGTTTTTGACATAACTATACCTCCATTATTAATTTTTGTTTCTTTTCTCCTTTTTCTCCTATGTTTTTTTTTCACATACAACAGCTCTTATACTAGATTTTATCATTCTTATTTATATTTTTTAACAAAAATAATTATTTTCTGACAATTTTTTTATTAGATATTTAATTAATAAAAAAATGCTATGAGTAACATTTCTGTTATCATAGCATTTAACCACTATCTAATACAAATATATACAAGGTATGATGCATACATAAGAAGCATCACAATACCTTCTTTTCTATCAATTCTTTCCTTTGTCCAAGAA
>JAFOCU010000037.1 GCA_017381055.1 Lachnospiraceae bacterium | reverse complement strand
GAGATTTTACCAATTGATCCTAATATGATACCCCTTGCGCTTACGATTATTACAGCAGCAATAGGTGGTATGGGTGTATTAGTTATTGGTATTACTTCAGCAAAAATTAAGAGTTTTACATCAGGAGATAAGGGTAAACGTAGTATTCCAAAGGAAGCTATGAATAATCTTATTACTGCGTATAACAAGATTTTTAGCACATTTAACATGAAAGCGGCTGAGTCAATGCTTACAGAGAATTTACATTATACTACAAAGTGTACTGTAGATGCATTGCAAAAGTTAGGTGTTAAGAAGGATATTGATGTTAAGGTTGATGAGGAAGCAGCAAAGGTAATGGAAAATCAAGCGATTAACATTATCATGGAAGATGGTAAGAATGATATGACCATAACTACACTTCCTTGTGAATATACAGAAACATATTACGATACAACAACTGATAAGAAGATATATTCTGACACTTGTAAGGCACAGCTTACACTTAGTTTCTTGAAGAGTAATCAGGTTGAGAAAGATAAGGTTACATATTGTATTAATTGTGGTACTCCTATTGAACCTCAGGGAGATTTCTATGATTGTCCAAATTGTAAATCTCATTATTCGGCAGAGAATTATCAGTGGACTATCAATGATGTTCAGATTCAGAAGCGCTCAGATTTAAAGACAGCTTTAATTTTAGGCGGTTTTGTAATATTACTTCTTTTAGGAGTGGCTGAGATTATCATTAATAAGTTTGTGTTTGGTCTTGCATTAGTTGGAATTAATCTTTTGGCATTGGTAGCTGTTATAGCATCATTAGTATGGTTAAACAAGGCTTTATCAGTGTTTAAGGTTATGGCTGCAGATGATCCGCTGTCAAGTAGAATGACGTTTATTAAACGTATTACATATTTGGTTCGTGCATTGGAAATGGCTAGAGATTTTGAGCTTAGCAAAACAAAGCCATTTACTACACCAGAGTTATATAAGAAGATAGAAGCTGTAAATAAGTATGATGAGTATTATCTTCTTGATTTTAACTTTAAAAACGCAGTTCTTAGCAATTATAGAACTGAAGGCGAATATCGTCATGTAAATGTTAAGATGAAGATTGAACAACTTATCTTACGTAAGAAAGATAATAAGAAGAAAATTAAAAAGAAAACTAAGAAACTTAATTATGCTGTTATGAAGCATGTAAGTGCTATGACACAGGTAAATGAAGGATATAAGACTATTACATGTAAGTGTTGTGGAGCTAACATCAATCTTACTATTGATGGAAAGTGTAAGTGTTGCGGTGATAATTATGATGTTTCAAGATACGATTGGATTCTTACAGATGCTCCAATTGAATTAACAAAATAAACTATAGATAAGAGAGGTATATAAAAATGGCATTAGGTTTTATAGGTGCTGCAATTAGCGCAGTAGGTGGAAATTTAAAAGATCAGTGGAAGGACGCCGTCATATGCGAAGATATGACAAATAACGTCCTCATGATGCGTAAGACAACAAAGACAGGTGTTATTTCACATGGTAGTTCTATTATCGTTAATCCAGGTCAGATTGCGGTAATCGTTTCAGGTGGTAGAGTTGTAGATGCTACTGCACAGGAAGGTGTATATAGATATGAGGAAGGTGCTCCATCATTCTTTGCAGGAGATTTTGGTGCATCATTTAAGGATATGTGGACACGTTTTACATATGGCGGTGGAAGACCAATTCAGGATTCTGTTTTCTATATTAATGCAACAGAGATTTTAGATAATGGATTTGGTACAGCTGTACCAGTTATGTATAGAGACTGGGAGCATGCAGTTATGAATGCTCGTATGGGCGGTTTACAGCCAATGAAAGTTGACATTACATGTTTTGGTAAGTATACATTTAAGATTAAAGATCCAGCAGCATTTTTAAGAGAGATTGCAGGTACAGCTGATATATACGAGAAGGAGACACTTTGTGAGCAGATGAGAGCTGAAGTACAGTCAGCCCTTCAGGCGGTGCTTAATGAATTGTGTTCTGAGAAGAATAAGGTTGCGCCACTTGATCTTCCAAGTCAGACACCTCTTATCAAAAAGATTATGCAGGAGGGTGTATATGATGAGGATATAAGAAGAAGAGGTATTAACATTGTATCCTTTGCTATTCAGGGAATTAAGTTAACAGAAGAGTCTGCTGAAAAGATTGATAGATACGAAATCGGTGGAGATGCATACCAGCAGCAGGGTGTTATGACAGATGCATATGCTACAGCTATGGTAGATGCAGCTAACAATACTAGTGGTGCAGCTACAGGCTTTATGGGCATGGGTATGGTTAACATGATGGGTGCGCCAGCTATGTTTGGCAATCAGATGATGAATAATCAGATGCAGCAGCAGCCAATGCAGCAGCAGCCAATGCAGCAGGGTATGAATATGGCAGGAGCGCAGACAATGCAACAGCCACAGGCAGCGCCAACACCAGCAGCAGATCCAGCGCCAGCAGCGGCAGGAATAACATGTGCTAAATGTGGTGCTACAGTAGTAGGTAAATTCTGTGCGGAGTGCGGAACAAAGGTTGAAGTACCAACTAAGAAGTTCTGTTCAAACTGTGGAAAAGAGGTTTCAGGTAAGTTCTGTGCAGAGTGTGGAACACAAGTACAGTAAACCTTCACAAAACAAAATACATTACCACGAGGTCTTGCACCTCGTGGTTTTTTTATTTATTTCCTTCCTGACACATCCACTTAATAAAATCCACCTCCCGAAACACTTTTTATTATCTGCTATTCTTACAACCTCGTTACTTTTTATAGACCAAGTATTTCTAGATATTTTTTGGCGTTGAATTCGGAACCCGTGATTTGCTAAATGCCCCTTTTGAACAAGTTTATTTGCTTGTGATATTTTCTACGAAACACATCTATTGCTACGTGATGTTCGTGTGAATGAAGGACATCATTCGGAAGATTTTCGTTAAGTTTTCATCCCCACACCGAAGCACTAATGCCGCCTGCCGAATCTGTTTGAACAAGCTTGGCTTTTATTCCCCTATAGGGTAATAAGCCAAGCTTGAGAGTTATGCAGGCAGGCGATAAATAAGCATGTGCAAGGTGTGGGGAATGAAAATAGAAAATCTTCCAAGATGTCCTCATCGCATGAACACCACTAGCAAGCTGTGTTTCAAAGAAAATACACAAGCTCTTAGTTCAAAAGAAGCATATAAGCAAATCATCGGAGCCCTCATAGACGCAAAAAAATATCTAGAGATAGCTTAGTCAAATAATATATATGGAGGTTGTAAGAATAGCAGATAATAAAAAGTGTTTCGGGATGTGGATTTTATTAAGTGGATGTGTCAGGAAGGGAATAAATCAGTACCACCAGCTTAGCTGGTGGTTTGCTCTGCGGCTATAAGCCGCTGTTCCCTGCTTGCCTCT
>JAFOCU010000285.1 GCA_017381055.1 Lachnospiraceae bacterium | reverse complement strand
TAATGTAAAAAAACTTGATATTCCGTACATTTCTTATGAAGAAATGGAAAAGATATGGGGTGATGATTTTCCTGAAAATTATAATAAATTGATGAAGGTTGTAGAAGACACGTCGGCTCAAGTGCTTATGTATAAGGGTGAGGCTATAAAACCGTATTTTCATAATACTTCTTGCGGATATACTAGAGATGGTGTCTCTGCTCTTGGAGAGGGATATGAATATTTAGTTTCTGTTCAGAGTGTGGGTGATGTAGATAGTGAAAATTATCAAAGTAGTGTAAGTTTTACGAAAGAGGAATTTGTGAAGTTGCTTAGGAAGAATAAAGAAAGCGTGGCATTATCTTTAGAAAAACCATTAGAAACTATGCAAATTATTAAGCGTGATAAGGGTGGTTATGTAGAAGAGTTGCAGATTGGGAATGTGACTATGTCCGGTGATGAATTTGCGCACATATATAGTTTGAAATCACCAAATTTTCAAGTAGAGGAGTCAGATGGGAAAATACATATTATTACTAAGGGTATAGGTCATGGTATTGGCCTTAGTGTGTATGGCTCGATTTTATTGGCAAAAGAAGGAAAAAACTATACCGAAATTCTTCAGCATTATTATTCGGAAGTATATTTGGAGCCTTTGTGGGAAGAATAGTATTATAATTTATGCTATTCAGCTTGAAGAGGAGGACGAATATGGGATATAAAAGAAAACTGTTTAATGACAAGACTGTTTTAGTTGCTGCTGCAGCAGGAGTAGTGGCGGTGTCGGCTATATTGGGAACTACTTTGCTATCAACAAATAAGAAGGATAATAAAGGTCAGTCAATTGTTAATCTTGAAGAAGGGACTACGACTGGTAATGATTACTTAGTGAGAGAAGAAGGGACTAGTGATGATTTGAATCTGGAAGCTGCTGAAAATGAAAATGTGACAGCTGTTCAGCCGACGGAGAAAACCTCTCAAGATATAGGAGATGATAGCTTAGGTGGGGAGAAACAAAACCAGATTGAAAATGACACAAATGAAGAGGTTGATAAGGCAGGTGCTCAAAATGTTGTAGATACTAATTTTGACGCTTCTAGCAAATTGATATGGCCAGTTGAGGGGAATGTAATCATTGGCTTTGATATGAACAATACAGTTTATTTTTCTACATTGGACTTGTATAAATGTTCTGATTCAGTCTATATACAGTCTGATGTAGGAACTCCAGTTTATGCTGGACATGCCTGTCAGGTAGAGGAGATAGGATATGACACAGAGATAGGCAACAATGTGACTGTGGAAATGGGTAGTGGTTATGTGGTGACGTATGGTCAGCTTAGAGATGTTCAAATAGAAAAGGGTGCTACCTTAGAAGAGGGAGAGCTTATAGGTTATGTGGCAAGTCCCACAAAATATTTTTCTGTTGAGGGCTCTCATCTTTATATTAAGATGACAAAGGATGGCGTAGCAATAGACCCATTAGATTATTTGAATTATTAATATAATATTTTGAAAACAGACTGTAACAAAGCTTCGAAGCTGACATACAATATAGTATGAAAGGTCGCAAACAGGCTCTTCTACAACGATGAAACGTTTGATAACCTTTTAAAGTCTGTTGCTTTAGATAGATGCCTAATGTAATAATAAGGCAAAGCGTGCATTGCTGCACGCTTCTACATAAATCTTGTTAATAAAATAATTACATTGTTGTAATAAAGTTATACATAAGTATAAAGTGGCAAATGCTTCCAACCATTACAAATAAGTGGAATATTTCGTGACTTCCAAAGTATTTGTGGCGATTGTTGAAAATAGGAAGCTTGAGGGCGTAAATAACGCCACCGATAGTATATACGATTCCACCAGCGAGAAGCCAACCAAAGGCGGCACCTCTTAGGTTTGCAAATATCTGTGAAAATGCTAAGACGCACACCCAACCCATTGCAATATATAAAAGTGAAGAAAACCATTTAGGGCAAGTAATCCAACATGCCTTTATAATTATGCCTGCCAGCGCAATTCCCCAAACTAGAATAAGAAGAGGAATGCCGATATTTTTTTCTAAAACTATAAGACAGATAGGCGTGTAAGTGCCAGCTATTAAAACAAATATCATCATATGGTCTATTTTTTTAAATAGCTTATCTCCTTTAGGTGATAGCTTAAGTGAATGATGAAGTGTGCTAGCTGCATATAATAGAATCATGCTTGCTATAAAAATACTTAGGGATGCTATATGGATTTTATCGGGGTTAGCACCACACTTAAGGATAAGTGGTGTAGCGGCAAATATAGCCATAAGCATTCCGATAAAATGTGTAATAGCGCTTCCAGGATCTTTTAGTTTAGTAACAGCTTTTGTAATTGATTCTTTGAAATTTTCTAACATAATAAACCTCCTATATATATTATTTATTTTCGGGTGTAAAAATTGTATTTGTTTATCATTGGTTTATATACAACTCATTATGTAGTATTCAATACTACATAATATAATATACAGTACAACAAAAGTAAAAATATAGCAATAGAAATTTTGAAATTATTACTTAAGTACTATAAATATATTTGACAGAGTAGTATATAAATGTTAAAATTAGTAATCATTACTAATAAGATAAGGAGGTTATAGTATGGCTGGTGAAAAAACAATTAAGTATAGTAGACAAAGAGAAGCGATTGTTAATTTCTTAAAAGATAGAAAAGATCATCCAACTGCTGATTTTATATACCGCAATATTAGAGAGGAATATCCTAATATAAGTTTGGGAACGGTATATAGAAACCTGGCTTTATTGGAGGAGTTGGGTATGGTAATGAAAATATCATGCAATGATGGAAATGAGCATTATGATCCAAATGTAGAACCACATTACCACTTTATATGTAGAGGCTGTGGGGCGGTTTCTGATATAGAAATGGACAATATTGATTTCATTAATACATTAGCAGAAAAGAATTTTGATGGGAAGATATATGGCCACAATGCCTATTTTTACGGGGTTTGCGGCTATTGTGATAAAAATAATAATAATTCCTAATTTTTTATTGACAAATAAAAAAACATATGGTATATTAAAACAGTAATCATTACTGATTTAAAAATTAAAATAAAAACTAAGAAGAAGAAATTAACAAAGAAAAGAGTTTAAGGAGGATTTTGTTATGGCAAAATATGTATGTAAGGTATGCGGATATGTTCACGAGGGAGAGATGGCACCAGAGGCTTGTCCAGTATGTAAGGCACCAGCAGATAAGTTTGAAGTAATGTCAGAAGAAAAGGTATGGGCAGCAGAGCATGTAGTAGGTGTGGCTCAGGCTCCAGAAGTATCAGAAGACATTAGAGAAGACTTAAGAGCAAACTTCATGGGTGAGTGTACAGAGGTAGGTATGTACTTAGCAATGGCTAGAGTAGCTCATAGAGAAGGTTACCCAGAGATCGGCTTATATTCTGAGAAGGCAGCATGGGAAGAGGCAGAGCATGCAGCTAAGTTTGCAGAATTACTTGGTGAAGTTATCACAGATAGTACAAAGGAAAACCTTAAGTTAAGAGTAGATGC
>JAFOCU010000284.1 GCA_017381055.1 Lachnospiraceae bacterium | reverse complement strand
AATATATTGTGCAATAATGGGACTTATATCAATTATAGGATTCTTCTTGATTTAACAAATAATTAACCGGAGGCGTAAAAGTGGCTAGGCAGACAAAAACTACAAGAAAAACCACTGGAAAAGGAAATACAAGGACAAATAAAAATACAAAAGCAAAGAAACCAGTAGCTAAAAAGCAAGAAAGACCGGTTTATGAGCCTACTGAAAAAGATATTAAGATACGTAATGAAGTAAAGTTGTTAGTGGCGTTAGTAGTTACAGTGATAGTATTTTTGAGTAATTTCGGTGTGTTATCACCAGTTGGCGATTATATAAGCATGTTCTTATTTGGATTATTTGGATTCATATCATACATATTACCGATAGTAGTATTTTTAGGTATGGCGTTTCTTTTGTCTAATATTAATAATAGGAAGGCAGTAGTGAAATTTATAGCAGGAGTATTATTCTGCTTGTTTGTTAGTGCCTTAATTCAGTTGATATTTATGAGCTATAATCCAAGTATTACAGCTACAGAATATTATACAATATGTGGTGAGAATAAGAGTGGCGGTGGATTGTTTGGTGCATTGATTGTAAATAGTTTGGCATCTACACTAGGTACTTTGGGAGCATATATTATTGTAGTCGTGTTTATAATAATACTTCTAGTTATTATGACAGAGCGTTCATTTGTTGGAGGAGTGACAAATGGAAGTAAGAAGGTATATAAGCATGCTAAAGAAGACGCTATTAAGCTTAAGGATAATGTAATAACTAAGGCTGAGAATAGACAATATGAGAAAAATAGACGCATTAATAATAAAGTTAAGGGTGTGTCTATGCAGAAAATAGATGGTAATGAAGGCAATACAGAAGACATACATGAGATAACTGGGGAATTTGCAGGTAAATTGCCTGAAAATGCTCATCTTTATCGTGGTCATGTAGATGTAGATAAATATGTTGCTACAAATAGTGAAGAAGATAGAGAGATAAGTAAAAAGATACATATAGAGCAGACAGGACATGAGGAAATAAACAATGCTTCTGTAAATCATGTAGAGGAAAATTATAATCATCCAAGATATGAGGAACCACGTAAAGAGGAACCACCACAAGTGGATGAAGAAGGTTTCTTTAAACCAAAGGAAAGAATTGTTGTAAGTGAAGAAGCTAAAGGCGTTATGAATAGAAAACCATTTAGTGCACCTGTTTCAGAGACAAAGGTTGCAGGAGAAGGTCTTATTTCGAAGCCACAGGTAGCTGCTGCGACAAAACCAGCAGTAACAGGAAAGAAAAAGAAGCAATATATACTTCCATCTACAAATCTTCTTAATAGAGGAAATGGAAGAGCTAGCTCATCTAATAGTATGGAGCTTAGGGATACGGCTAAAAAGCTTGAGAATATTTTATCTAACTTTGGCATAACTGCAGAGGTTGTAGATTATAGTAGAGGACCATCAGTTACACGATATGAAATTCAGCCAGAGATTGGAACAAGACTTGCTAATATAACAAAGCTTACAGATGATATTAAGCTTCATTTGGCAGCAACTGATATTAGAATTGAGCCTATTCCAGGTAAATCAACAATCGGTATTGAGGTTCCAAATGAAGGAAGAGATTCAGTACTTATAAGAGAATTAATAGAATCACCTGCACTTAAAAATAATAATTCAAAGCTTGCATTTGCAGCAGGTAAGGATATTGCAGGAGATGTAATTATAGGTGATATAGCTAAGATGCCACATTTGCTTGTAGCTGGTACAACAGGTTCTGGTAAATCTGTATTTACGAACTCTATAATTATGAGTATTTTATTTAGAGCTACACCGGATGAGGTAAGACTTATTATCGTAGATCCAAAGGTGGTAGAGTTTGGAGTTTATAATGGTATTCCACACTTGTTACAACCGGTTGTAACTGACCCTAGATTGGCATCAAACACTCTTAAGTGGGCTGTTGCAGAGATGTCTGATAGATATAAGAAGTTTGCGGAGCTTAATGTTAGAGATATTAAGGGCTATAACGAAAAGATTATGCAGGAAGGACCTGACGAAAATGGTGAAATGCCTTCAAAACTTCCACAGATTGTAATTGTTATAGACGAGCTTGCTGATCTTATGATGGTTGCAGCTAAGGAGGTTGAAGAGTCAATTTGTCGTATTGCTCAGCTTGCTAGAGCAGCGGGAATACATTTGATTATCGCTACACAGAGACCTTCGGTAAATGTTGTAACAGGTCTTATTAAGGCAAATGTTCCATCTAGAGTAGCATTAATGGTATCTTCGGGCGTTGATTCGAGAACTATTATTGATCAGAATGGAGCAGAGAAACTTTTAGGAAATGGAGATATGTTATTCTATCCATCAGGATATGTAAAACCTGTTAGATTACAAGGTGCATTTGTGTCAGATGGAGAGGTTTCAAAGGTAGTAGAATTTTGGAAAAATCAAGCAGGAGAGCCATCTTATGATGATTCAATTGCAAGATATGTGGAAAGTCAGAGTACACAGAGTGCACAGGGTAGTGCGCCAGCAGAAGAGGCCGGAGATGGAAGGGATGAATATTTCTTTGATGCAGCTAGATTTGTTATCCAGAAACAAAAAGCATCAACAAGTATGCTTCAGAGAATGTTTAAGATAGGATTTAACCGAGCTGCACGTATTATGGATCAGATGTGTGAAGCGGGTGTTGTTGGAGAAGAAGAGGGAACAAAGCCAAGAAAAGTGCTTATGACTCTCGAGGACTTAGATAATCTATAGAAATTAAGCCATTAGATCAAGGAGGAAAATATGAAGACAGATATTCAGATTGCACAGGAGGCGAAGATGCTTCCAATTAAGGAAGTAGCAGCAAGTATCGGTGTAACAGAGGACGATATTGAATTATACGGTAAGTATAAAGCAAAGTTATCAGATGAATATTTTGAGAAGATTAAGGATAACAAGGATGGTAAGCTTATTCTTGTAACTGCTATTAATCCTACGCCGGCCGGTGAGGGAAAGACTACAGTTACAGTAGGTTTAGGCCAGGCTTTCGGAAAGTTAAATAAGAAGTCTATTATTGCATTAAGAGAGCCTTCTTTAGGACCTTGTTTTGGTATAAAAGGAGGAGCAGCAGGTGGTGGTTATGCACAGGTTGTTCCTATGGAGGATTTAAATCTTCATTTTACAGGAGATTTCCATGCTATTACTTCTGCAAATAACTTACTTGCAGCACTTCTTGATAATCACATTCAGCAGGGAAATGAGCTTGGCATTGATACAAGACAGATTGTATGGAAGAGATGTCTTGATATGAATGATAGAGCCCTTAGAAATACAGTTGTAGGTCTTGGATCTAAGCTTGATGGTGTAGTAAGAGAGGATCATTTTGTTATCACAGTTGCATCAGAGATTATGGCTATACTTTGTCTTGCAAATGATATGAAGGATTTAAAAGAAAGACTTGGTAGAATTATTGTTGCATATAATTTTGCAGGAGAGCCAGTTTATGCAAAGGATTTAAATGCAGTTGGTGCTATGGCAGCACTTCTTAAGGATGCTATAAAGCCAAATATGATTCAGACATTAGAGCATACACCAGCACTTGTTCATGGTGGACCATTTGCTAATATTGCTCATGGTTGTAACTCAGTTAGAGCTACTAAGACAGCACTTAAGATGGCTGATTATGTTATTACAGAGGCTGGATTTGGTGCAGACCTTGGAGCTGAGAAGTTCTTTGATATTAAGTGTCGTATGGCAGGTCTTAAGCCTGATGCAGTAGTACTTGTTGCTACAATTCGTGCATTAAAGTATAACGGTGGCGTAGCTAAGGCTGATTTAAATAACGAGAATTTAGAAGCATTAAAGGCTGGTATCGTAAATCTTGAGAAACATATTGAGAATTTACAGTTATACGGAGTACCAGTTGTAGTTACTCTTAATGCCTTTGTATCAGATACAGAAGCTGAGATGGCATTTGTTAAGGAATTCTGCGAGAGCAGAGGTTGTGAATTCGCCCTTGCTAAGGTATGGGAAAAAGGTGGAGAAGGCGGTATCGAATTGGCAAATAAGGTATTGTCAACACTTGAAAATAAGGAAAGCAACTTTAAGCCTTTATATGAGGATAATATTTCACTTACAGATAAGGTGAAGACTGTTGCAACTAAGATTTATGGTGCAGATAACGTAACATACAATCCTGCTGCCTTAAAGATGCTTAAGAAGATTGAAGATATGGGTTATGGACACTTACCAGTATGTATGGCTAAGACACAGTATTCATTATCAGATGATCAGACAAAGCTTGGTAGACCTACAGGATTTGATATCAACATTCGTGAGGTTTACGTTTCAGCGGGAGCAGGTTTCGTTGTAGTTATTACAGGAGCTATTATGACAATGCCAGGACTTCCAAAGAAACCAGCAGCAGACGGAATTGACGTAACTGAAGACGGCGTAATCACAGGATTATTCTAAATAAACGAAATTTAACTAGGGGAATTAAGCCCCAAATACATTATGATTTAAGTGAGGATGAGAAGATGGCGTATATTATAGATGGAAAGAAGATTTCAACAGAGATTAAGGATGAGACAAGAGATAAGGTTGCAGAACTTAAGGCTGCAGGTAAGGAAATTTCCCTTGCTGTAGTTCAGGTTGGTGATAACCCAGCATCTTGTGTATATGTTAGAAATAAAAAGAAGGCATGTGAATACGTAGGAATTAAGAGCGTATCTCATGAGCTTCCAGAAGAGACAACAGAAGCAGAGCTTTTAGAGCTAATCGATAAGCTTAATAATGATGATACAATCAATGGTATATTAGTTCAGTTGCCATTACCAGCTCATATGGATGAGAATAAGGTTATTGATGCTATTTCACCATATAAGGATGTAGATGGATTCCACCTTATGAATGTAGGTGCGCTTTCAACAGGTCAGAATGGATTTATCTCATGTACACCATATGGTATTATTCAGCTTCTTAAGCGTTCAGGAATTGAGATTGCTGGAAAGCATTGTGTAGTAATAGGTAGAAGTAATATCGTAGGTAAGCCTATGTCTATGCTTCTTCTTAGAGAGAATGGTACTGTTACAGTAGTTCATTCTAAGACACAGAATATGAAGGAAATAACAAAGCAGGCAGATATTTTAGTTGTTGCAATTGGAAAGCCAAAGTTTGTAGATGAAACATTTGTAAAAGAAGGTGCAGTTGTAATCGATGTCGGTATTAACCGTGATGAAGATAATAAGATTTGTGGTGATGTTGATTACGATAAGGTATTTGATAAGGTATCAGCTATTACACCTGTTCCAGGCGGTGTTGGTCCTATGACTATTGCAATGCTTATGAATAACTGTCTTGAGGCGGCTACAAAAATACAAAAGTAATAGTCTGGAGATGTAGTTTATGTATGCAAAGGTGATTGTAGACATATCACATGAAAAACTAGATAAAGGCTTTGACTATCGTATTCCTGCACACTTAGATGGAGAGGTTCATCCAGGTGTGCAGGTTAATATTCCCTTTGGAAAGGGAAATAGAATAATACAAGGATATGTCATAGAAGTGAAAGAGACGGCTGGGTATGCCGAAGACAAGATTAAAGAAATTACTAGTGTTGTCAAAAATAGCATACCTATTGAAAGCCGTCTTATTTCGTTGGCTTGGTTTATTAAGGAGAATTATGGTTCGTCTATGAATCAAGCTTTAAAAACAGTTATTCCAATTAAGGAAACAAAGAAATCAGTTGTTAGAAAGGCTATATGTTTAATAGCTGATGATGAAAAACTTAATACAGCTATAGATAAATATGAGCGTAAGCACGCAACTGCTAGGCTTAAGCTTTTATATGCCTTAAAAGAAAATAGAGAAATGGCATGGACGTTAGTGCAAAAGCTTGGTGTGACACTAGCTGTAGCAAAGGCGTTGGAGGAGGAAGGTCTCGTTATTATAAAGGAAGAGACTGTTTATAGAAATCCAATTAAATATACAGATTTATTGCCTTATGATATTAAACTTAATAAAGAACAAGAGAAGATATCAAAGTGTATATGTGCCTATATTGATAATAATGCTATGGGATATGGCGGTGTTCATCTTATTCATGGCATTACTGGAAGTGGTAAAACAGAAGTCTATATGGATGTTATAGATAAGGTTATAGCTAAAGGGCAAGAGGTTATTGTATTAATTCCAGAGATTGCTCTCACATATCAGACTGTTATGAGGTTTTATAGAAAGTTTGGAGATAAGGTTTCTATTATCAACTCAAAGCTTTCAGCTGGTGAGAGATTTGATCAGTTTGAGAGAGCAAAGAAGGGTGAAATCAAGATTATGATAGGACCAAGATCTGCAGTATTTACACCATTTAGAAATCTTGGTTTGATTATTATAGATGAGGAACATGAGAGTTCTTATAAAAGTGAGACAGCTCCTAGATATCACGCAAGAGAAACTGCTATACATAGAGCAAAAGGTGAAGGTGCAGCAGTTATTTTGGGTTCGGCTACACCTGCTATAGATTCTTATTATAAGGCATTAACAGGTGAGTATATTTTATATGAATTGAAAAGTAGAGCGAAGGAATCAAAGCCTGCTACAGTTCATATTGTGGATATGCGAGAAGAACTTGCTATGGGCAATAGAACTATGTTTAGTAGTAAGCTAGACGAACTTATAAAGGACAGACTAGCTAAAAAGCAGCAGATAATGCTGTTTATTAATAGACGAGGATATGCAGGTTTTGTTTCATGTAGAAATTGTGGAACAGCTAGAAAGTGTCCTCATTGTGATGTAGGTCTTACACTGCATAATAATAGCAAGCTTATTTGTCATTATTGTGGATATGAAACACCTATGCCAAAGACTTGTCCGGAATGTGATTCGAAATATATCGCAGCTTTTGGGACGGGTACGCAAAAGGTTGAAGAGGCTGTAAAAAAAATGTATCCAACAGCTAGAACGCTTAGAATGGATATGGATACAACCAGTAAGAAAGATGGTTATGAGCAAATATTATCCCAGTTTTCTAATGGTGAGGCAGATGTATTAATTGGAACTCAGATGATTGTTAAAGGTCACGATTTTCCTAATGTTACATTAGTTGGAATCATAGCAGCAGATATGTCATTGTATGCTTCTGATTATAGATCATCTGAGAAAACATTTCAGCTTCTTACTCAGGCAGAAGGTAGAGCTGGAAGAGGTAGCATAGATGGAGAGGCTGTTATCCAGACTTATTCACCTGAAAATGGAAGTATAATAGCGGCATCAAAGCAAGATTATACGGAGTTTTATAACCAAGAGATATTATATAGAACTATATCAGAGTATCCGCCAGTAGTTTCACTTATGGCAGTACAGCTTACATCTAAGGATGATAGTTTATTGAATGTTTTGGCCAATAAGATTAAGGATATGATAGGCAAGGCGGTTGTAGATATAAAAAACATAAGAATAATTGGACCTGCTGATGCAAATGTGGCAAGGATAAATGATGTATATCGTAAGGTTATCTATATTAAGAGTAGAGAGTATGATATATTAGTCAAAATTAAAGATTTTATAGAGGCTCGATTTGAAGTTATGGAAGAAAATAAGAGGGCGTCGGTGCAATTTGATTTTAATCCAATGTCTGGATTTTAAATAAGGATTTTACAAGGCTATTTGTGGGTTAGCAACTCATTTAAACAGCCTTGTATTATTTATAAATATGAGGTATAATATATAAGTTAATTTGTAATTTTTTATAAAATGTGGAGGTGTCTATATGGCATTAAGAAATATAAGAACAATGGGCGATGAATGCCTCAATAAAGTATGCAAGGAAGTTAAGGAGATTAACGATAGAACAAGAACTCTTATTGAGGATATGATAGATACAATGTATGAAGCTAATGGTGTTGGTCTTGCTGCACCACAGGTTGGTATTTTAAAGAGAATAGTTGTTATTGACATAGGAGAAGGTCCTATCGTAATGATTAACCCTACAATATTAGAGACAAGTGGTGAGCAAACTGGTGAAGAAGGATGTTTATCAGTTCCTAATAAGGCCGGTATCGTTACAAGACCAAATTATGTAAAAGCAAGAGCCTTTAATGAAAATATGGAAGAATATGAAATCGAAGGAACAGAGCTTTTAGCAAGAGCTATTTGTCATGAGCTTGATCATCTTGATGGTCACCTTTATGTTGAAAAGGTAGAAGGTGAGCTTATGGAGGCTAGATACGAAGAGGAAGAGGAGTAAACCTTCTTAAGGTATAGATGAATAATTGGAGGTAGTATATGAAAGTAATATTCATGGGTACACCAGATTTTGCAGTAGGAGCGTTAGATGCTATAGTTGAGGCTGGTCATGAGGTTGTGTTAGTTGTGACACAGGAGGACAAGCCGAAGGGAAGAGGCAAGGAAATACAATTTACACCTGTAAAGGAAGCTGCTATTAAACATGGTATAGAAGTATATCAACCACATCGAGTTAAACATGAAGAGCCAGTTGCAAAACTTAGAGAATACAATGCAGATGTATTTGTTGTGGCGGCTTATGGACAGATTTTATCTAAGGAATTGTTAGATATGCCAAAATATGGCTGTGTAAATATCCATGCGTCATTATTGCCAAAATATAGAGGTGCAGCTCCTATACAGTGGAGCATTATCGATGGTGAGAAAGTAACTGGAGTTACTACTCAGATGATGGCAGAAGGCATTGATACAGGTGATATTCTTGATGTGATAGAAGTTGAGATTGATAAAGAAGAAACAGGTGGAAGTCTTTTTGATAAGCTTACAGTTGCTGGTAGTGAGGTTATACTTACAACACTAAAAAAACTTGAGGAAGGCACTGTAACAAGAACACCTCAGGATCACAGCAAGAGCACTTATGCTAAAATGCTTGATAAAAAAATGGGAAATATTGATTTTGAAAAATCTGCTGAAGAAATAGAAAGACTTATAAGAGGTTTAAATCCATGGCCAAGTGCATATACTGCATATAATGGAAAAACACTTAAGATTTGGAAGGCTGAAGTTATGGACAAGGACTATGATGGTTCATACGGCCAAATTGTTGATAAAACAAAGAAAGCTATAATCATTAAGACTGGAAAAGGAGCATTAGCTATCACAGAGCTTCAGTTGGAAGGCAAAAAGAGAATGACTACAGAAGCATTTTTATGTGGTGTGGGCTTTGATTTAGGCGAGATTTTAGGGAAATAGAAAGAGATAATAGGAGGGTTTATATGTTATTATATGTATATAGTTCATACAGATATTACTTTGATCCAACATATATACTTGTTCTCATAGGTTTGGTGTTATCTTTATGGGCACAGTATATGGTTAATTCTAGATTTAAAAAGTATTCAAAGGTTAGAAGCATGAGTGGTCAGACAGGCGCAGCTGTAGCAGAAAGAATACTTCGCTCACAAGGGATATATGATGTGAGAATAGAACATGTTGCAGGTGATTT
>JAFOCU010000283.1 GCA_017381055.1 Lachnospiraceae bacterium | reverse complement strand
TACTATGTGCCGCATATTTACTTAAAGTCATCTCCTCGCATTGTTCAAGCTGTTCCCTAATATTCATATATATTCACGTACCTCCAAAATTATGACAAAAAATTATAAAATAATCGCTGCTTCTAATGCCACCTTCATCATGTTTGTAAATGAAGTCTGTCTCTCTTCGGCAGTAGTAACCTCATTAGATACAAAGGAATCAGAAATTGTAAGAAGACAGGCAGCCTTCTTTCCAAGTACGCTAGCATTATGGAACAATGCAAAGCTCTCCATCTCAACAGCTAAGCAACCTTTCTCATTATGCAATGTCTTATAATCTGTTCCACCTTCTCTATAAAATACATCCGACGAATGTATACATCCTTCAATAACTGGAATATTAAGCTTATTAGCACATTCCTTTATAGTATCATTTAACTCCTTATTTGGATATGTCTTATCTTTATCATATCCGCTCTGTGTATTAGCATATGATGATTCAGAATAAGCCTCTGAGGCAAGAACCACATCATACACCTTAGCTTCCTCACAATATGATCCTGCCGAACCAATTCTAATAATATTCTCAACTCCATACTGTGTATATAACTCATATGAATATATTCCAATAGAAGGCATACCCATACCAGAACCCATAACAGATACCTCTACACCATTGTAAGTACCTGTAAATCCATACATATTTCTTACATCATTAAACTGCTTTACATCAGTCAAAAAAGTCTCTGCAATAAACTTCGCTCTAAGCGGATCACCAGGCATAAGCACTGTCTTTGCAATCTGTCCTACCTCTGCTTTATTATGTGGTGTTGCCATATTTTACCCCTCCTTATTTTCAATAAAAATATTATTACGTATCAATTAACAATTATCCCTTATTTTACCACAAATTGTAGAAAAAATCTAGATTTTTGTTACAATATTCCAATTTACAAGCGCCACCCATTCTCCACAATATACATTACGAGAAGTTTGAATTTATTTGCCATCAGATTTTTGTCCTTTTTTAGACTTTAAATAACCACAGTATATTCATTTATTTTTCAGTGTTGGATATCGGAACCCGTGATTTGCTAAATGCCCTCTTGATACAAGTTTATTACTGCGAATATTTTCAATAAAACACAACCTTAGCTAAGTGATGTTCGTGTGGTTAAAAGACATCATTTGAAGATTTTCGTAAAGTTTTCATCCCCACACCGTAGCACTAATGCTGCCTGCCGAATCTGTTTGAGCAGGCTTGGCTCTTATACCCCTACAGGGTAATAAGCCAAGCCGCGCAGTTATGCAGGCAGGCAACCAATAAGCATGTGCAAGGTGTGGGGAATGAAAATAGAAAATCTTCTACGATGTCTTAACCACATGAACACCACTAGCTAGTTGTGTTTTTGTGAAAATACACGCAGACTTAGTATCAAGAAGGGCATATAAGCAAATCATCGGAGCCCTCATATACACTGAAAAATAAATGAATATATGTGGTTAAGTTAAATAATATAGGACAAAAATCTGATGAGCACATAATTAACTTCTCGTAATGTATGTCCAAAGAATGGGTGGTGCTTGCTAATTGTATTAAAACAATTTGTCAAGGGGTTATATTTTTTTTATTTGATGTTTTGACAGTATATTTACCTCTCTTTTTGCAAAACATTTACCTATGAAATTAAGCAAATGTTTACGAAAGGAGTATAAATTTTATGTCTATATACAAAGTTGAAATTTGTGGGGTTAATACTAGTAAGCTCCCTATTC
>JAFOCU010000282.1 GCA_017381055.1 Lachnospiraceae bacterium | reverse complement strand
TTATAGAAGATAATAATGAATAATATATACGAACTCGCCAAGGAATTCTACGATTTAGTAGAAAAATCACGAAGAGGCATCAATGTCGACGATGTGATGATTGAGTGCATAATGCAAAAGATTAAAGACGGGCATGATCAAAGTATAGATTGTGATATGTTTTTAGATGATGCCCAAAAGCATCGCCGTAAATCATTATACGCAGATGCTGTTAGAGAAATGAAAAAGTATTGCAAACAAGCCATCGAGGATAACAAAGAAGTTCGACTCAAGATTGCAGAGCATAAATTATAGGTGGAGGCTACAACATGGCAAAAAGAAATATTTTAAGGGTATTTGAAGGCTTTGCAGGTTATGGAGGAGCTTCTTTTGGACTAAAGAAAGCGAAGATTCCACATCGTGTGATTGGATATTCAGACATAGAACAAGAGGCAATAGATTTATATGAGTATAATTTCCCAAACATAAAGAATTATGGGGATATTACCCAAATAGACGAAACGAAATTGCCAGATTTCGATTTGTTCACTGGAGGATTCCCGTGTCAACCATTCTCTACGGTTGGTAAAATGTTAGGTGAATTAGATACTCGAGGTACGCTATTTTATGATATAATTAGAATCTGTGAGTATAAGAAACCAAGATATATCCTATTGGAAAATGTAAAGGGCCTACTAGGTAAAAAACATAGACCAACATTTGATAAGATTATCTCTGAACTTAATAGAATTGGATATAAGAATGTACAATATGCAATTCTTAACTCTAAAGATTATGGAGTTCCACAGAATAGAGAAAGATTATGGATTTTTGGTCAACTAGGAGGACTCCCTGAAGGATTTGTACTGGAGCCGACACATATTGAGTTGAAATACCGAATTAAGGATTTTCTTGATAAAAAGCCTAGCGAAGACTTGTATCGCACACAAGCTCAGATTGATAGGATACATGAGATTAGGAATGCTCCTATTTTTGACGTTGAAGAGCCACTATGCTATGATTATTACAACAAGAAAATTAGGACTGATGGAATATGTATGACCGTTACTCCTCCTGAGCATAATATTATGCGAATTGTGGAACCAATGTTAGATGGTAAAGAGAGACTTAGAAAGCTTTCTATTGACGAACACTTTAGACTCATGGGATTTGTCTTAAATGAAGAAACCAGAGAGATTAAATTTCCACCAAGTCTAAATTACACCAAATTAGGAAGAAGAGCAGGTAATGGCTGGGATGTAAATTTAGTAAGTATTTTATTTAAACACATATTTAGTCAACTATGAAAGTAGATGTAACATCAATGTTTTTCAACTCATCTATTGAGGGGAAGACTGCTACTGCGGCTTGGGGTACTTCTATTGGTCAAAATGCCTCAAAGTCGTGTCGAATAGAGACAGGGAAAGAAGGTGTTGTGGATTTTGTCGTAGGAATGACATACAAATCAACAACTAACTTTGAATCATTAGATATATCAAAGGGAAGCAGCAATAGAGAGTTACTGATGTTGTCTTCTTTTGACAAAGTATATATCAATGGGAATAAACTGGAAGATGCTAAATACCATGTAATATTGGTTAAAGAGTTATCTGAGAGTCACTATGGAAGACTTATCATTAGCTATGCTCCTTATATTACATTTGAAGGGCACTCAAACGAAGAAACCATTGAGTTAATGCGAAAGGCATTAGGCTGCTCACCTGAAGGCTGTTGGTTTGTTTACGATATCTCTATTAAAAATCAAGACGAGCTACATTTTTCGGCAGTTGTAGTTAACCCTGAACGTCCAATGATTTATCAAGGCACATCTAGAGAGAGATCTTTAGAATGGAATGCGATGATTGGGCATGAAGAGGAGACCTCAGAAAAACCTGATGACAAGCAGATTATATACTATGGTGCACCTGGTACGGGAAAATCGCATAAAATAAAAGAAAAGCTTGCGGGAGTTTCTAAAGAAAATATTTTTAGAACAACCTTCCATCCCGATAGTGATTATTCCACCTTTGTTGGAGCGTATAAACCCTCAACGGACAAGCCCGAGGATAAGCTTTACAACAAAGAGGAGCTTATAAGCAAATTAACTGAATTGAAAGAACAGGGAGTAACATATGCACCTCAAAAGTTTGGTGCACAATATTGGTACTCATTAAAGCAATTAACCCTTCAGGATAAAAAAGATATACTAGCTGCGTGTGAAATGTCTGATAATTACACTGTAGAGTTTGATAAAGGAATTGCTGTTGGCGAAGAGCTGCTTAAGAAATCGAAAGAATCTAGAATTATATATAAATTTATCCCTCAGGCATTTCTGAACGCTTACATGAGGGCATATAGTACAACTGACAAGGTTTATCTTATTATTGAGGAGATAAATCGTGGTAATTGTGCCCAAATATTCGGTGATTTATTCCAGCTTTTGGATAGAGATGAGAATGGTGTGTCGGAGTATCACATCAAAGCAGATGCCGACCTAAGAGCCTATCTTGAGGAGGAACTTGGTGCCGATAATGATGCTATAAAAGATGGAGAGTTATGTCTACCATCCAATCTCTATATTTATGCAACAATGAACACTAGCGACCAAAGTCTATTCCCTATTGACTCGGCTTTTAAGCGTCGTTGGGATTGGGAATATGAGCCTATTAAGTATAAAAATATTGACTGGGTAATTAATATTGAGGGTAGCAAGTATTTATGGACATCATTCCAGCGTGAAATCAACAAGAGAATATTCGATGCCACCAATTCCGAGGATAAGATGTTGGGCGATTACTTCGTGAACCCTGCAGATGGCGTTATCACAGAGAAGATATTGCTCAATAAGATACTCTTCTACCTATGGAATGACGTGTGCAAAGATGGTGAAGGCGATATATTCAAAACTGCGGACAACGAGGATGTAACATTCTCAGACCTACATAGTGATGGTGGTAAAGACAAGCTTATTGCAATGATGAAGTATCTCAAAGTTGAAGAGGCTTAATTAAGTATTATGCTACTATTTATAGAAGGATATCCATACGACCTTAATAGAGAGGTTAGAGAGGGCTTGACCATAAGAAAAGTACTCGCAGATGTAGTGTCGCTACCTGTAAAGGAGGAGGCATACGCTGTCGAGTATGTCGGGTATTGCTATAGCAAAGCTGCTGCAGATGTGATTTTCTTCTTGCCAAAGGTAGTTTTGACTGGTGAACAAGATGAAGATAAAAATAGTGATACTATATTTGGAGCCTCTCCGCAAGAGATTATCGACTTCGAGTCGGACACGGTAAAATCTAAATTTACAGAGGATGGTAGTAAAGAGTACAAAGAATTCCTTTCTACGCTCTCAATTTGGATTTACCGCGTTATAAGTGTCTATAAGCAGACTCACAACGACAATATCTTAGAGAGCAAAGAGTATCAGGCGGAGAGTAGAGGCAAAAAGCAAAAGCACAACACTCTACTTGATGTGATTATAGCCCTACGAGACTTTAACAAAAACAATCAAGACTATTTTACCTTTATAGTTAAAAACATACACTCGGGATATAACAAGATCAATTGGAGTAAGACGATCAATTCATCGCAAGCCATCATCCAACAGGGAACACCAATCTATATCAACCCTGTAAATAAGAAAAAGATGGTGAACTTCGATGAGGAGTTGCTCATTATATATTTCTCCATTTTGAACTATATCCGTGAAGTGCATGGTTTCTCATTCGAAATAAATATCCACTATCAACTTATCAACCCCGATAGGTTGAAAAAAGCATATATCGACAAAAATCTTGGTTGTCGTAGGCTAAGACAGATCAAATACAAGTATTTCTCAGACAAGGCTCTGAGAATATGGGATTTGTGTTATGCTTTCTTCGATAGAGAGTATAAGATCTCAATGAATAGGCAGGCTGAAGACTATCTGCTTGCCAAGAACTTTGAGCATATCTTCGAGGTTATGATAGATACCTTGATAAGTGGTCGCGACAAACATGACCTGCCAAAGGAGCTTACCGAGCAGAAAGATGGCAAGTTAGTGGATCATATGTTCATCGGTCAAAGCCTTATTGAGCAGTCGGATCTTTCGTCTGAACTTACATACTACATAGGCGATAGTAAATACTACAAGCGCACAAGGAACGATCGAACGCATCTTGAGGATAAGTCCGTATATAAACAGTATACCTACGCAAGAAATGTCATCCAATGGAATATGAATATATTCTTAGGCGGTGATAAGAATGATGGGCAACCTCAGCTAAGAGACACTCTCACAGAAGGATATAACCCTATTCCTAACTTCTTTATTAGCGCAAGAATACCTAATAAAAAATCAGGGGGTCAAAAGTTCTTGTCATTTGATGACAAGGAGATAAAAGCACAAGAGGGTGGTGTACAGCTAAATAGACAGTTTGAGAACCGACTATTTGACCGAGATACCTTGCTGCTGAGTCACTACGATGTGAATTTTCTATACATTGCATCGCTGTATGGACGAGATAACAAGGGTGCACAGGCTACTTGGCGAGAGTATGTTCGAAAAGAGTTCCGCCATAGAATACAGGACTCTTTAAATCGTTTGTATACATTTAGAGTATTGCAGCCCCGAGAGGGTATGGATTGTTATAGATTTATACAAGATAATTTCCATTTGCTGAATGGTAAGGTATACCGACCCAAGGCCGATGGTAATTACCTTATTTTGGCAGTAATGAAGGGTGATGAGCCTAAACTTTGGGAAAAACTGGGTGTCGGTATAGAAACGATAAGCCGAGAGATTCAAAGTAGCAACGAGCTAATAGACTCTATGCAATCGCACTTTATTGTTGGTGATCCATTTAAGCTTGATACAGATTTGCATATAGATAGTGTAGATAATGTGGGCACACTAAACCAACTACCGCAGCAAGAGATTAAGAATATCTTAACAGGTTTGGTTAGAGGTACAGATAAAGATTTTGCAGCATTCTTTAATCATATGCCAAAGACATACACGATAGAGGTTCCTCCTAAATACATTAACTTTATGGATGTGCAATATTTCTTGCCGATGGTTGATGGTAAAATTGACGGTTACTATAAAGTTGATAAGGTCTATTTTGGAGCGGATGGTGGTAACTTGCGTCTCAAACTGAATCTTTCTACATATATTCCTTTGGGCAAAGATTGGGTGCATATATACAAGACAAAAATGCAGCCAGGTGAGTTGATTTCTCATGATTTGATGTTGAATTTGTACAACCAATGAGTAGTATTATCTAAATATGGCAACTATCGACTTACATAGTAAAGAGTTTGACGAAGCTACAATAACAAAATTAGAACTTTTTGAGGATTATGCAAAAGAGTGGATTCCTACTTTTGTTATGAGCAATTGTACTAACTTGTGGATATTTGATTATTTCGCAGGACCTGGGTATGACAAAAATAATGTAGAGGGTAGCCCTATTAGAATATTGCGACAAGTTGCAGCACAAATTGGGAACATTTTTCGCAAACAGACAAGAATCAATGTATGTTTCAATGAGTATGATGAAGAAAAATTCAATTTGCTACAGCAACATTGTAATCAGTTTATAGATTCTCATCCAGAACTTCGTAGAGCTATAAATAGTAATTTGCTAAATATTGCATATCGTAATTGTGACTTTGCAACATTATTCCCCAAGACATTGCATGTTATTAGACGCAATCCATCTTTATTGTATTTGGATCAAAATGGGCTTAAATTTTTAGCAGACACCTACTTATTGGAGCTTGAAAAGATACCTACAACAGATTTTATATACTATGCCTCATCATCATATCTATTGCGATTTGGGAATACACCCGAATTCAAAAGCCTAGCGCTTGATATATCTAAACTTAAAAAACAACCAGCTAAATATGTCCATAGAGAGTTATTGTATCAACTTAAAAATAAACTACCCAAAGAGACAAATTTATCGCTATATCCTTTTACTATAAAGAAGGGATCAAATTACTATGGGATAGTTTTTGGAGCCTCTCATCCTCGTGCTGTAGATAAATTTCTTAAAACATCGTGGAAACGAAATGAAACAAATGGTGCTGCGAATTTTGATATAGATGACGATGGTTCAAAGTTGCAGTTAGATATTTTTAGAGGTAAATCATTAACAAAAATTGAGCAGTTTCAACAAAACCTTCGCAACAAGATATTATCAGGAGAGATAACTAATAACAGAGACGCTTTTGATTATGTTCTATCGCAAGGACATATATCAAATCATGCAACAGAAGTAGTTCGAGAACTTAAACGAACTAGAATAATAACATATGACAAAAAACAACCATATATATCATATGAACAAACATATGGGCATAACAAACAAATAGTTAAATATACTATAATACGCAAATGAGAACAACAAAGATAGAGTGGACTGAACGAACTTGGAACCCAATTACTGGTTGTACAAAGCTATCTGAGGGATGTGCGCATTGTTATGCCGAGGTTATGTCTCGTAGACTATGTGCAATGGGAAATCCTAAATATGTGAATGGTTTTAAATCCACTATTCATCATGAGGCATTGAAAGAGCCGTTTAATTGGGAAAAGCCCTCAACAATATTTGTCTGCTCAATGAGCGACTTGTTTCATAAGGATGTTCCCTTTGAATTTATTGACAAAGTATTTAGTGTTATAAAGGATACTCCGCAGCATAACTATCAAATACTCACAAAGAGAGCAGAACGAATGGCTGAGTATTTTGAGACTCGCAAAATACCTCATAATGTTTGGATTGGCGTTACGGTAGAAAATGAAGATACCAAGTCAAGAATAGATGATATTAGATGTCTAGATGCAACTGTCAAATTTCTTTCATGCGAACCGCTGTTGGGAGATTTGGGTGAGCTAAATCTTGAAGGTGTTAATTGGATTATTGTAGGCGGAGAAAGTGGTTCTCAGGCGCGCCCTATGAAAGAAGAATGGGTCCTCAATATTAAAAGACAGGCCGATGCGAATAATATTCCATTCTTCTTCAAGCAATGGGGAACTTGGAGCAAAGATGGCGTAAAAGGCAACAAGAAAATAAATGGCAAGTTACTAGAAGGTGTGATTGTGCAGAATATGCCTCAAATTCATCATCAATAGTTTCTATTACATATAGTACAGCAGAGCTATTATTTATTATGGCAATAGATACATTACTACCCAAAAAGTTAAACAAAGTAGATGATCCTGATTCATACAAATCTGTTCAGGAACTAAACGAAGTATTATCATCTGCTGAGAAACACAAAATAAGGAATGTAGCCCTTACTGGGCCATTTGGTTCTGGTAAGAGCTCTGTACTTGTGACTCTCCAAGAGGATTTTTCTAAGGGTCGTAATTATCTACCTATTTCTCTTGCAACATTACAAGCAAATGAAGAAGGAGATAACATTTCTAAGAGTGAAAACAATACCTCAGACGAAGAGAAAAAGATTGAGAACCTAAATCGAAAGATCGAGTATAGCATTCTTCAGCAACTTATTTATCGCGAGAAAGCGGAAACAGTTCCCAATTCTCGTTTTAGACGAATTGTGCATTTATCAAAGAAGAAGTTGAGAAGATACTCAATATGTGTTGTATTATCTTTGGTATGTTTTTTAATCCTTTTTGAACCATCATTTGCGAGAGTTGATAGCATATACAACTTTTTTAGCTGGGGCGATACCTGGAATGTGATATTCGACCTCTTTGCAGTTGGATGGTTGTTATCTATGCTATTTGTTACTATAAGATATGTATTTAGATCATATAGCAATTC
Organism: Lachnospiraceae bacterium; assembly: GCA_017381055.1. Lineage (GTDB taxonomy): Bacteria > Bacillota > Clostridia > Lachnospirales > Lachnospiraceae > SVEL01. The sequence goes on along the minus strand of JAFOCU010000282.1, from coordinate 5,181 downwards.
AAAACTTAATAAGTTAAACCTGAAAGATGCAGAGATAGAAGTTGTTGAGAATAATTCTATCTTTAATAGGCATCTTGATGAAATACTATATTTCTTCCAGGTAACAGAGTATGATGTTGTCATAATTGAGGATTTGGACAGATTTGGCACTCCTAATATTTTTCTAAAATTACGAGAGCTGAATCAGTTGATTAATGAGTCTAAGATTGTTGGTAGACACATTACCTTCGTATATGCTGTAAAAGATGACATATTCAAAGATGAGGAAAGGACCAAATTCTTTGACTATATCATAACTATTATACCTGTTATCAATCCATCCAACTCTAAGGATAAACTAAAGGCCGCCCTTAAGGCAAATGGTTGTGAAGATGGCATTTCGGATGATGACCTATCAGAAATGGCTTTCTTTATACAAGATATGCGTATTCTAACTAATATTGTGAATGAATATAAGCAATATAGAGATAAGCTATGCACTACTAATGGGGCACAATTAAGTAAGACAAAACTTCTTGCGATGATAGTATATAAAAACTACTATCCTCAGGATTTTGCGCTGTTACATCGCAGAGAGGGTAAAGTCTATCAATGCCTTAGCAGTAAACGAGCATTTATCAAAGATGCCTTGAATAAAATTACACTAAAGAAGAAAGAACTTGATGTTAAGAAGAGTTCCTTCCTGAAGAATTTGCATCTTAACATACAAGAACTGCGAATAGTTTACTTATACAAGTGGATTCAAACATTCAACCCACAGGTTCTTTCCATAAGCATAGACAACAATTATTATTCGATAGAACAAATTGCAAATAGTGATGAATTATTCGAGAAACTTTTGTCTCTGCCCAATATACAATATCGTTATCCATATGCTTATGGAACTTCTAACTCTACACAACACAATAATTTAACATCTTTCTTAAAAAGTCACAATTACTTTGAGAGGGTTCATTTGCTTAATTTTGGGGAGACGGAAATTAAAATAGAGCAGGCCCGGGTTCAGAGAGAGGAGTATCAATTAAAATCATTGCGTATTAGTGAACTACTTAGACAATATGATTTAGGAGAAACAGAAACATATAAAAATATTGGGTTATCAGACATGCAAGATGTCTTCCTTCGACTTGGATATATCGACGAGGACTATTATGACTACATTTCATACTTCTATCCAGAGATGGTGTCTTTGGAAGATAGAGAGTTCTTGCTTAATATTAAACGACAGATTAAGCAACCTTTTGACTACCATATCGATAGAATAAAGAATGTAGTAAAGGAGTTAAAAGAGTATATGTTTGAGAGTGACGCCATTCTCAATATTGAACTTTTGGACTATCTTGCAACCACTGAAGAATACAAGGGCAAGTTTGAGCATATTATGTCACGATTGGAGCGTGATATGGCTCCTCTCCAATTCTTGTCTCAATACTATACTGAAGGGAAACAATGTCAAAAAGTATTTGAACATTATATAGAAAATGTAAAAGCTTGGAATAATATTGTTAGTTGGGGTAATGCTGAGGAGAAGGAAAATCTCATAGAGGCTTATCTTCGATATAGCACCAATCTTGATGAAGAGGCTCAAGAATGGCTTAATTGCAACTATGAGTTTTTAGTATGCCATTTATCGGGAGTAACAATGGATAGAGCATTAGCCCTTATCCCTAATAGTTGTTTCGTTGATTTGTGTGAAGGAAGTGTTGATCTACTTGATTGTATAATCGAGAGGGGACATTATGTCATTAACTTAAGACACCTCACTATTATTACTAAACATCTAAATAAAGGTGATATAGCTCTAACAGAAAACACATTAAACTATACTAGCATAAAAAACACTGGAAACGAGGGTTTTATTGCTGTTGTTAATGATAATATATCTATAGTAATTAAAGCACTACAGAATATCAATAAGGATGATAGTGCTGATAGCCTTTTGTATATTTTAAATTCAGCAGACATAGAATTGAATGATAAAAAACAGTATTTATCGGGAGCAATAAATCACATTGATGATTTTAGTGGTATAACAGATGTTGAGTTATATGATGTCGCTGTCGAGACTAAGGTGATTTCTCCTACTTGGCAAAATATTTTATTCTACTATAAAAATAGGTGCGCTGACGATATCCCAGAGATATTCTACGACTACATCAACCATTATGCAGAAGAACTTTCAAAAGAGTCTTACCCTATCTCATTAGATGATAAAGATGAATTATATGAGAATCTATTCGGGTATAATATGTTAAGTATTGAGAATTATGGCAAATTGCTACAATCATTCGACGGTGTATTCCCTAAAGTAGATTTGTTGGCTAACCTTAGTTGTGATAGATTGCGTGTACTCATTCGTCAAGGAAGGGTTCTGTTCAATCAAGAATCGTTATCTATAATCAATAACACAGATGCTTTGACCGATTATATTTTATTCTATCAGAAAGACTTCTTGCAGCATCTTGATTGGGAGTATAACTTTGGTATTGACAATGTTCAAATCATATTAAGGGAAGAACAATTCTCATTGGATGATAAGTATAATATTATAGGGGTAATACCATCATCCATCATGGAAGGATCAAAAGATGTCGCAGATGTTGCTATTGATGTGCTATGTAAAAAACAGAAAAACAATTTATCGAATGAGGCTTTGGTTGGTTTAATCAAAACCTCTACAGATACAAATAGAAAGATAGAATTGATAACTATCATTGCTAGGGGTGGTGGTCGTGATCAAGTAATTATTAGGCAATTACTTGATGCTTTAGGTAGCCCTTATACAGAAGTCGGTGATACAAGCAAAAGACCATTATTACTAAATGATGAATTGAACAGAAAACTGCTAGATGCTCTACAATATATTAGATTTATTTCTAAATATAAAGAGGAGAAAGATGGAGAAAAGCTTCGAGTATATTCAAGTAAAACCACTCACATCCATTTTCTAAACTGATCATATAATGTTTTGAATAAATAAGCATGTTAATATATGGATAACAACCAAATTGTCATCTATCAGACCGAGGATGGTTTGACAAAGATAGAAGTTAACTTCGATAGTGAAACCGTGTGGCTTACGCAAGCGCAGATAAGCGAACTTTTTCAGCGTGAGAGAAGCGTTATAACAAAGCACATAAACAATGTGTTTAGTGAGCAGGAGTTGGACGAGGAGAGTAATGTGCAAATTTTGCACATTGCAAATTCAGACAAGCCTGTTAAACTATACAATCTGGATGTTATTATCTCTGTTGGCTATCGTGTCAAGTCCATTAGGGGTACTCATTTCCGTCGTTGGGCGACTGAGCGGTTGAAAGAGTATATGATTAAGGGCTTTACTATGGACGATGAGCGATTGAAACAGGTTGGTGGCGGAGGCTACTGGAAAGAGCTCCTCGATCGTATTCGTGATATTCGTTCATCAGAAAAAGTGATGTATCGTCAAGTCCTTGATCTATATGCAACTAGTGTCGATTATAATCCCAGAGCCGAAGAGTCCATTCAATTCTTCAAGATAGTGCAGAATAAGTTACACTATGCTGCACATGGGCACACTGCCGCTGAAGTGATTTTTGACCGAGTTGATGCAGACAAACCATTTATGGGACTTACAACATTTGCGGGCGAGCATCCTACACGAAATGATATAATGGTAGCTAAAAACTACCTGAACGAAGATGAGTTAAAGATTCTCAATAACCTCGTATCCGGATACTTCGATTTCGCTGAGATACAAGCTATGCGTCGAAAACCGATGTATATGGCAGACTATATTGCGCAATTAGATAATATCCTCGCCTCGACAGGTGAATCATTGCTTATAGGCGCAGGTCGAGTGAGTCATAAACAAGCACAAGAGAAGGCAACTGCTGAGTATTTGAAGTATCAGGAGCGAACGCTTAGCCCGGTAGAGCAAGCGTATTTCGAGTCGATAAAAATACTTGCAGAGAAAATATCTAAAAAGAAGAAATAAGCCGCCTTAAACAATGCACAAGGTGCCCGATGAGGTCGGGCACCTTGTCGTTTCTATTAGTTGGAGGTTTCTTTTGTTGAGGCAACAGTTTCTCCTGCCTCGCTATCTCCGCCATTGAGACTAAAACTTGTGCCACTTAATGCCGCTGACAGCTTATCCATCTCCCTACTCACCGTTTGGTCGACGATGCGGGCGTAGATTTGGGTGGTGGCGAGTTTTGTGTGGCCGAGCATCTTACTGATGGATTCGATGGATACGCCGTTGGCATAGGTTACGGTCGTTGCAAAGGTGTGGCGTGCGAGGTGCGAGGTAACTCGTTTCTGGATGCCCAATGCGGTTGCTATCTCTTTGAGGTAGAGGTTGTATTTGGCGTTGCTCAACACAGGCAGTAGATAGCCGTTAATGCGTGTTGATTCGTACTTTTTCAGGATTGAAAGCGGTATATCGAGCAGCTTTACTTTTGATGCAACACCAGTCTTTACTCGGTGCGTTTCAATCCACATCGAGCCGTCGTCAGCCAAAACAAGGTTTTGTTCGGTCAATGATGCAGTAGTCGAATAGTCGAACCCCGTGAAACAACAAAACACAAATACATCGCGTGCCTTCTCCAATCGCTTCTTTGTTGGTTTATAGTTGAGTATCAGCTCCAATTCGTGGCGAGTTAGGTAGCCTCTATCCTTCTTGACCTTCTTTAATCTCACATCGCAAAATGGGTCTTTTGCCATCAGTCCGCTCTTGAAACACATCGTGGTAATACGCTTAAAGATACGCATCAACTTCTCGGCAGAGTTGGGTTGCAGGCGGTAATCAACTTTCAAATAGGCCTCAAAGTCGAGCACAAAATCCCTATCGATCAGCGATACCTGGATATCTGGTCGATTGCGTTTCACTCGCAGGAACTCTTCCAAGCGGCGAAAAGTCAAGTCGAACTTGTTGAAAGTCGATTGCGTAATATCCACGCCGATAAGATTCTCCTGCCTATCGTTGAACTCGGCAAACACCGAAAGTAGCGTCTTGCTGGGTGCTTTCACGCCGAGGAACTCATCACGCACCATTTGAGCCGTCACAGCCTCACTCTGCTCGCACAGGCGGTAATATATGGTATTGATGCGTGTAACGACGCTATCAAGGTAGCGGTTGGCTTGCAGTGCCTCGTGGCTATGCCCAATGGCACGACCACTCTTGGCGTCCCAGATTTTCTCCGACAC
>JAFOCU010000281.1 GCA_017381055.1 Lachnospiraceae bacterium | reverse complement strand
TATACTTTCTTATCATATTTCTTTATTAAGAAATGTAATTCCATAGCTAGACGATTTACAGCTTGAGAATCATCACACTTTGATTTAACTACTCTCTCTAATATAGCTTCTAACTCTCTAGCACAATCCTTATATCCTTTTATTTGTCCTAGTTCTACCATAGTCCCTAAAGCGTTCTCATGTGGCTCTATAACTATTATATCACTATTTAATATACCTCTAGTATCATTTCTAACTATTCTTTCGGCTAATCCATTGTTTGATTCTTCAGTTTGGTTAGTCTTATCATTTATACTCTTATCTTCTATTGGGGAGTATATCTTGTGTCCTAATTCTCTTAACTCTTTAGCTTCCTGTTCTCTTAATAATATTGAACCCTTCTTTAACATATCTCCTGCTAAATAAATTGTTTTCATTATGTATAGTTCCTCCTTTTATTGTTAATAATATGTAATATGTAAGTTTAAGAAATTTTACGGTATATGTCACAATCATCCATGACATTACCTAACATATGTAATCTGTATTGTACTAACTCGTATAATGGTGCTTTTACTATCATTTGTTTTCTACCTGAATATCTACTAGCACCTATTGGAAAGTACTTTGCGTGTTTAAAGAAGTCTTGTTTAGTGATTACACCACATATTTGTAATGTATTTGTTCTCGTATTTAAGTTAGTGAATAAGTAATAATCCACATCATAGTTCTTTTGATACCCTACTAGATTGTGGACATAATCTCCGAACATATCACTCTTACGAGCCATGCACTTAACATCTACCTTCTTACCATTTATTATGTAATCATAACCCCCATCAAATCCTGTTGATGGTTCAGGTCTTGGTTGTCTAATATAGTCAGCTACAACAACTTGTGCTAACATACCGACTAACTGTTTACTCTTATCTCCGTCAAATTTTCCCCTGTTACCAAAATTAGATTTCTCTACTAATTGAGTAGCATAATTGATTTGCTCTTGTGTTATCTTTAGATTTATCATTTCCCTATCTCCCCTAAATAAAATTTAATAAAAATCAGAACTTGTTGAATGAAGTTCTTGAAATGCTTCTATACCATACTGTTCTATGAAGTCTTTAGCGTACATCCACTTTAACCTTCTGTTATGTGAATTATAACAAGCCTTTCGTCTACCCTTACAAACATGGATAATAGATTTCTTATTACATCCTGTAAGTTCACTAGCTAATGCTATACCTTCATAAACTTTACGATAATCTAAACAGACAACAGGTGTATTGTTGAATAAAAGATTTCTCATTAGTTCATACCTCCCCAATATGTAATTTTAAAAGTACAAGAGATATATAACCTATTTGAGTAGAAGTGATTATATAAACTCTTTATTAAGATAACCAAAGCTACGCTTTGGAGAATTACTTCGTAATTCTTATCTTTTAATAATTTATTTATTAATTATTATATTATTAGTATAACATGGTATTATTTCCATTGTCAACCCTTTTTATGCAAATTTTTCTAAAAATATTTTTTTTTATTTATTTTCATAAAAACGTAACCTATTAGCATAAAGAGTAACCCTATAAATGTGAGTGGAAGTGATAAACTAAATAATTCGGAGGTGATATTATGAAAGAGCCAAAGAAGTATGATGTAAGGTCTAAACAGTTAACTAATAACGAGTTTGGATTAAATTCACAGGAACAAGCATTTTGTGAACATTACTTAATTCACTTAAATGCTACTGAAGCAATCTATGAAGCGTTCCCTAATTCTTGTGGTACTAGAAAGACAGCAAGTATAAGAGGTTTCAAGTTACTTCAGGAAGAGAGAATACAAAACTACATAAAACATATGATGCAATCTAAAAATAACGAAGTTATAGCAACACAAGATGAAGTTCTTGAGTTTTTAACAGATGTTATGAGAAATAATTATGAAAAAGCTAAATCTAATCGACCATTTATTGCGAGAGATAGAATAGCTTGTGCTGAATTATTAGGTAAGAGATATGCATTATTCACAGAGAAAATAGAAACTACTCAAGAAGTAGTTATAAATGTTGATATACTTGAAGATTAGTCACTTCTAACTTAACTCATTATGATTTTTCATTTTGAGTTCCTCTCCCTATAAGAGATTAGTTTAACGGTAGAACAATGGTCTCCAACACCATTGGTGGAGGTTCGATTCCTTCATCTCTTGCCAATAAACCTGTATGTAGGTTTGTATACATACCGTTTTGGAGGTTACGTTAAACCTCGTACCCTGTGGGTACAAAGGAGGTAAATATGAATATTAAATTAAATATCAAGAAGAGTTACTTTAATGAAGTTTATCTTCCGTACCTAAATAACACCGAAAGATTTACAGTATTTTATGGTGGAGCAGGGTCAGGTAAATCAGTATTTGTTGTTCAGAAACTTATTCTTAAATTACTTAAATATCCT